>NZ_CP080442.1:3477500-3777500 GCF_019597925.1 [Clostridium] scindens
TCTCCCCCGGATGGATGACTCCGGCTCCTAACGTGCCGCATGCCGCGTCCAGAGCTCCCGCGACTACAGGAATCCCCTCTATCAGCCCGCATTCTTCGGCCGCCTGCTTCGTCACCGTTCCGACTACGGCATGGCTTGCGTAGATCTCCGGCAGGATATCCGGATTGATTCCCAGTTCCTTGCACATATCCATGTCCCATTCGCCGGTCCGCATACGGAAGCAATGGTGCCCATATCCCTGGGATAATTCCTGGGTCACCTCTCCGGTCAGCTTGAATGCGATATAACTGTTGGACTGCAGGATCTTATCCATCTTCTTATATACATCCGGAAGGTTCCTCTGATACCAGAGAATCTTTGGCGTCGTATAGGATGGCTTGAACGGATTGCCGCACACTTCGAAGATACGGTCCTCCCCGATGCGCGCGCCTACTTCTTCGCAGATATCCGCTGCCCTGGTATCCATCCAGATGGGCGTATTCGCCAGTACATTTCCTTCTTTATCAATCGGTATGGCAGACCAGCTCTGCCCGTCAATCCCGATTCCGGCAATCTCGCCGGGGCGGATCCCACCTTTTTCAAGCGCCCTTTTTACAGCGCCGCACACGGCCTGCCACCATTCTTCCGGATTCTGCTCTGCCCATCCGGGATGGGGATAATAAACCTTATAATCGCCGCTGGCGCTGGCCTTTACCTGGCCGTCCTCATCAAATATCGCAATCTTGCATGCACTAGTCCCAATATCAATTCCTAATAAATACTGATTCATAGCACCACTCATTCTTTCTAATATGCTTTCCCGTCGCATCCGCATACCTTCATGCGGCCTTTGACGAGTTCTTTTACAGCCTCGATCCCAACCACGCCAAGTTTCTTCGGGTCAAACGTCTCCGGCTTCTCCTGGATCAGCTTCTTTCCAGCGTCTGTATAGGCTACGCGCAGTTCTGTGGCAAAATTCACCTTGCACATGCCTCTCTGCACGCATTCCCTTACGTCCTCGTCGCTCAAGCCGGAAGCTCCGTGGAGCACCAGCGGAACAGACACTACTTCTTTTACCTTGGATACGCGTTCCTTATCCAGTACCGGCGTGCCGGCGTAGAATCCGTGCGCTGTCCCGATGGCGATCGCCAGAGAGGATACGCCCGTTCTTTCAACGAATTCTCTTGCTTCTTCCGGATCCGTATTGGTATCGGCCTCTGCTTCCAGGTCATCTTCCTTGCCGCCCACTTTTCCAAGTTCCGCTTCCACCGGAATTCCGATAGCCTTTGCCACATCTACCACTTTTTTCGTATCTGCAATATTATTTTCAAAATCTTCATGGGACCCGTCGATCATTACGGATGTATATCCCACCTTCATTGCCTGAACGGCAAGTTCAAAACTATTTCCATGATCCAGATGCAGGCATACCGGCACAGATGCCTTCTTAGCCTCTGCGGCTACCATGGCAAAATAGGTCTCCAGAGTGCCATACTTAACGGTTGATGGCGTCGTCTGAAGCATCACCGGCGCTTTCATCTCTTCCGCCGCCTGGATGACTGCCTTTACCATCTCCATATTCTCTACATTAAAGGCACCTACCGCATAGCCGCCTTTCTGGGCATCGAGTAACATTTGTTCTGAAGTAACTAATGACATTCTTTTCTCTCCTTTTCTTTGATCCTTTTTATGATTCTTTTCCAGGATAGATGCATTCTACCCTGTACTTCTCAAATTCCTGCATCCACTTGGCTCCCGGCTTCTTATCCGTAACGATCTTGGTAATCTGAGACCAGTCTGCCACCTTGGTAAATGCAGTCTCTCCAAACTTGGTATGGTCCGCGACCAGGATTCTTTCCTTGGCAGACTTAAGCATCATCCGCTTGCTGTTGGCGTCGTGCTCATCTGAATCTGTCATCCCAGTTTCCAAGTCCAGGCCTTTGCAGGATATGATCGCCTTATCCACATGGTAAGAACGGATCATGGCATCCGTATGGGGGCCAACCAGGGCAAAAGACTTCTCTCTGGATATCCCTCCGGTAGAAATGACGTTCCATTCCGGCATATCGAATAGTTCTACGATAATCTCCACCGAGTTGGTGATCACCGTAAGCTTCTTCATCTCTTTCAACGCCTTAGCTATGTATACGTCCGTGGAACTGGCATCCAGCATCAGCGCCTCGCCGTCCCTTACCATTCCCGCGATCAGCCGGGCTATCTTTTCCTTTTCGACAATCTTCTGATTCTTCCTGATATTAAATGGAAGATCAAAAATACTGTGTTCATTTAAGACTGCTCCGCCATAACTCTTGATGACCAGCCCATCATTCTCCAGTTTCTCCAGATCTCTTCGGATCGTCTCCTCAGACACCTGATAGATTACGCTCAACTCGCTGACTACGACTCTTTTCTCTGCCTGGAGGCGTTCCAATATATCATTCCGTCTTTCTATCGCAAGCATCTCCAACACCTCTCATTTCTCATCCGGCCGCTTTTAGAGCATGTCTGCCGGATGTCTTCCTGTCAGCCCATACTGGCGTCTCATTCCGTAAAGCCTCTTCACCTGCTCGTCCGTCAGTTCCTTCGGTCCTCCCAGCATCTTCGCCTGATACAAAAGACGCGCATAGAACTCCAGGGACTCCATCTTATGGTAGGCTCCCATAAGGGAATCTGCGTAACTTAAAGCGCCATGGTTTTCAAGCAGTACCGCATCATAGTAAGGAAGATATTCTGATACCGCATCTGGAATCTCCATGGTAGACGGAGTTCCATACTTCGCAAGCGGAACTGTCCCAAGCGAAAGCACAGCTTCCGGCATAATCGGCTCCGTAAGCGGAAGTCCGCAGACCGCAAATGTGGTAGCGTACATCGGATGGGCATGCACGACCGCCTTTACATCCTCGCGCTCCTTATATACGCGCATATGCATCTTAATCTCGGATGAAGGCTTGAACCCTTCGTTTGCCTCAATCACGTTTCCCTCTGCATCTACCTTGCATATGTATTCCGGCGTCATGAATCCTTTGCTCACTCCTGTAGGCGTGCACAGGAATTCATTATCGCTCAGCTTCACAGAGAAGTTGCCGTCGTTTGCCGCAACCATGCCGCGATTGTAGACCCTTTTTCCAATCTCGCACATCTCAATCTTGATATCCATTTCACTCTGCATAACCAAATCCTCCTTAATTTATGACCATTTTGTTTCCTGTCGTTTCTAAGTTGATAGTAGCACACAATCCAATATAATTCAACTATTTTATATGTGGTTTTATGTTGTTTTTCGTTAATTTTGTAACATATGCAGATTTGCATAGACCATTTTCCCGGGCCTTGCGGAAAGCCTATACATTTCGCATGGATTCGGAATCGTTTGCAGCAAAAAACGCTGCCACAGGATAACGGAAGACTTGCTTATTGTCAATCCTATATCCTGCGGCAGCGTTTTGCCTTAGTTTTTAACTATGCCAACTATCTCTGTACCTTCGTCAGTTCCTTCATATCATCCTTCAGATGATTGTAGATGCTCTTGTAGAGTTTGAAGTATTCGTTGTATTTCTTGTGGTTTTCTTCGTTTGGCATGATCTTGTCATCCAGAACCTGCCATTTCTTTACCTCTTCATATGTAAGGATGCCGGTTCCGATTCCCGCCAGCATGACATCTCCCATGTTCGCCTCTACATCGTAGATCGGGCAAACCACAGGATAGCCTGTCACATCCGCGAATATCTGTCGCCATACCTTTGACTTGGTAACGCCTCCGGCGATCAGGATATACTCTCCAAGATCCTCTCCGGTGGCTTCCATCGCATCGCGCAGGCAGTATGCTACTGCTTCCAGGAATGCGCGGTAGATATGCCCCTTCGTATGGGTCAGGGATAATCCCACGATCGTTCCTTTTGCGTCAGAATCCCACACCGGGCTTCTCTCACCCATAAAATATGGCAGTACCACAAGGCCTTCGCTTCCTGCCGGAATCTCTTCTGCCTGGCCATTCAGTATATCATAGACGCTTGGCCCGCCGTTCTTCTGGTTCTCGATCTCCCACTGGCACAGCGTATTGCGGAACCATTTGATGATGGCGCCTGCCGTATTGCCTCCCGCAAAGTAGTAGGAAAGGTTCTTGGCATCATACAGGTATGGCCATATGATCAATCCTTTTCCCTTTACCGGCTTATCCGAGATCAGGGCCGCGCACATGGATGTGCCGATGGCAGCCGCATACACGCCGGCATCAAACACGCCCAGGCCAATATTGGCTGCTCCGCAGTCGATACCGCTGGCGATGACCGGAAGGCCTTCCCATAATCCCAGTTCTTCTGCCATCTCTTTCTTGATTCCGCCCACAATATCCGTGGACTCTACAATCCGCTGCGGCATCATGGAACTTGGAATTCCCATAGCATCCAGCAGTTCCTCGGACCAGGTGCGGGTATTCATATCAAAGATTCCGCCGATATTTCCCGCAGACGAGTAGTCGATGGCAATCTCTCCCGTAAGTTTATAGATTACATAATCATTTGGAGGAAGGAAAAGTTTCGTCTTTGCCCAGTTCTCCGGCTCGTGGTTCTTCATCCACAGAATCTTCGTATATCCATAGTATGGGTCTGCTCCGTTGTGGGTGATCTCAAGAAGCTTCTCCTCGCCGATGTTCTTTAGCACCCAGTCTGTCTCTTCCTGCGCGCGCCTGTCCATCCAGATCATGCATGGACGGATCGGCTTCATCTCCTCATCCAGCGGAATTCCGGAACCTCCGTACAGGCCGCTGATGGCAATTCCCTTAATGTCTTCTTTGGCTACTCCATGCTCATTTACGGCTTTCTCCACCGTCTTTCTGATGGACTCTTTTGTGGCCTCGTACCAGACATCCGGCCACTGCTCTGCCCAGAGCGGCTTTGGCGTCAGCACGTCATACTCTTCCAGATCCTGCGAAATCAATTTTCCTTCTGTGTTCATCAGTATCGTCTTTGTCCCTGATGTTCCAATGTCCGTTCCCAGTAAATACTTCATTTTTTCTCCTCCTTAATCTGAATACCAATTCCATCTTGCCTGATCATGATTGCCGGTCATTCCATTCATCCTCGCCGTCCCAGATGTCTCTCCAGTCTTTGGCTTCTTCCCACAAGAATACCTTGCCTTTAATCAGGCGGGCATTCCTATCTGCTTTCCTTAGCGTCTCCATCTCTTCCTCGGTCAGGAAATCTTCGGTGGTACATCTGAGATTTCCTACATATTCCTTCTCAAAGATTGAAAACGGAATCGGCACATGGCCTCTCTGGACCGCCCATTTTACGCAGATGGTTGCGGGATGGCAGTTGTGCGCTTTTGCAATCTCGATAAGTTCCGGCATCTCGAACGTTACCACATCTCCCGGCTCTGTATCCCTCTCAGGACGGCACGGGGAGCCCATCGGACTGAATGCGATCGGAAGAATCTCATGCTCCATGCAATAATCAAATAACTTCGGCTGCTGGAACGTAGGATTGATCTCCACCTCCAGCACTACAGGCTTGATCCGGCACAGCGGAAGCACTTGCTCTAGCTTGGTAATGGTCATATTGGACATGCCGATGCTCCTGACCAGCCCCATATCCACCAGACGCTCCATCTGCCTCCATACGGACATATACTCCTCCACGGAGAACGGAACCGCATCCGGGTTCCTTCCTGAAAGATGCGCGCCCGGCGCATGATAATTCGGAAATGGCCAATGCACCATATAGACATCCAGATAATCCAGCTTCAGGTCTCTCAGACTCTGGGCGCAGGCCACCAGCACGTCGCCTTTGCCATGCATATCATTCCAGACCTTCGTCATGATCGTCAGTTCCTGCCTGTCAACGATTCCCGCCGAAAAGGCACGGGCAAAGACTTCCCCGATATCCTTCTCATTGCCATAAGCTGCCGCGCAGTCAAAGAGCCTGTACCCTGCTTCTATGGCTCCATAGACGGCATCTGATACTTCCTTTGCCGTATAGCGGTCGTTCCCAAATGTCCCCATCCCGATCCCCGGGATTACCATATTATTGCTCAGTTTCCTCTGCGGAACCAGTACTGGATTCACCTTCTCCATATGCTTCCTCCTTACGCCTCGCCTATTTATGTAAAATTATTTTATAAAATATATTTATATAATAAAGCGAAATCCCTTGATTGTCAATCATATTTACTGTTTCTGTTGCATTTATTTTCCGGTTTTTTACTTCCATTCAAGCATGTATCTCTGGAACTCTACCGCGCGCCTTGCATCCTCATCCAGCTGTTCCTCGTCCGCACCCTTGCTGATGTCTCTCCAGACCTTGATATCCGAGCCTACCTGTCCGCCCATGCGTACGAATGGCTCCATGACTACGGTTCCGTCATACTCGATCTCACGCAGGGCATCCCCGATCTCCCGCCATGGAGTGCGGCCCTTTCCGGGTACCATGCGGTTGCACTCGCCTGTGTGGAAATGTCCAAGAAGTTTTCCGGCATGGCGGATCGCGTCGCCGATGCTGGATTCCTCAATGTTCATATGGAACGTATCCAGCATGACTTTCACATTATCCATGCCTACTTCGGTCACGAACTTCACGCCTTCCTCCGAAGTATTTAAGATATGGCTCTCAAAGCGGTTCAGGACTTCCATTCCCAGATTGATGCCGTACTGGCTGGCGATAGGCGCAAGAATCTGCATTCCCTCCACGCTGTGCTTCCAGTCCTCTTCCTTATTGGCTGTAGCAAAGTCCACCGGCCAGTAAGAATAGAGTGCTCCTCCAATCAGATGAATATCAAGGCCGGCCATCACCTCGAACAGACGCTTATACCACTCCAGCGCCTCTTCCCTGATCTTCGGATCTGAAGAACCCATATTATGGTTGAAGGTGGGGCCATATCCCGCAGTCAGCTGGATACCATTATCATCAGCGCATTTTTTCAGTTCCTTTACCTCCTGCGCAGAGTAGTCCGGCAGCGGAGCCGCACCGATCTCCAGTATATCGAATCCTAGTTTTGCCCCCTTCTCTACATACCGCTTGTAATCTGCTGCCCATTCCTGCTCCCAGTACGCGTAATAAATACCATGCTTCATAACATATCCTCCTTATCTTCCTTCTTTTTCATATACCTTGATGTCAAATGAATCATATATCATCTGCCTTGCTTCTTCCTTACACTTAAACTCGCCGCTGTGTATCATCTGCGCAGCCAGATTACCGATAGCCGTTCCTTCTGTTGGCCCTACATGGACTTCCTTCTTCGTTGCCCTGGCCGTCAGCTCGTTGAGGTATTCGGCATTGCCTCCGCCTCCTACGATATGGATTCTGCTGTAGGTCCTTCCGGTGGATTTCTCAATCCCCTTGATGGACCGGTCATAGCATTCCGCCAAACTTGCGTATACGCAGGTTGCAATCTCTCCCAGCGTCTCTGGAACCTTCTGCCCGGTCCTTCTGCAATAATCCTTAATCTCTTCTATCATGTTCTCCGGCGCCATGAAGCAGTTATCCGTCACATCCACGCGGGATGGAAAATCGCCCTCCCTGGCAGCCTGGGCACAGATCTCAGCAAAACTGTACTTGTCATCCAGATTGTGCCTTACCGACTGGATCATCCACAATCCCATGATATTACGCAGATAGCAGATCTTAGAATCATACCCGCCTTCATTGGTAAAACTATTGATGCGGCTTAATTCAGAACAGTCCGGCGTATCCCGCTCCACTCCCAGCAGGGACCATGTGCCGGAACTGATGAAAACATAGTCGTCATCATTGGCCGGAACCGCAAGAATCGCAGAACCTGTATCATGGGTGCATGGCAGCACCACATCCATATTAAAGCCAAACTCCTCCGCCAGTTCCTCTCTCAGGCTTCCCAGACTCTCTCCGGGCATGGCGATTCTCTGGAACATCTCTTTATTGAACCCCAGACGATCAATCAACTCCATATCCCATGTCTGGCTCGCCGCATTCACCAGTTGGGATGTGGAGGCCTCCGTATACTCGTTCACCTTCTTCCCGGTCAGAAGGAAGTGGAAATAATCCGGAACAAACAGCAGGGCTTTCGCCTTCTCCATATCTTCTGGCTGCTGCTTTTTTACCGCCATCAGCTGGAAGATGGTATTGAACATCATCTTCTCGATTCCCGTCCGCTCATACAATTCCATTTCCGGGATCCTGCGGTATACTTCCTCGTCCATGCCATCCGTCCGGCTGTCCCTGTAGCCTACCATATCCCCGATCACCTGGTCATTCTCATCCAGCAGGACATAGTCCACGCCCCAGGTGTCGATTCCCATGCTTATTGGGATCTTCCCAATCTCTTTACACTTCTTTATTCCATTTTTAATGTTTTCGAACAGCCCTTTATAATCCCAGCAAAGGCGGCCGTCCTTTTTGGTCATTCCATTTTCAAACCGATAGATCTCTTCCAGTACGATCTTTCCATTCTCTACGCTTCCTAAGATATGCCGTCCGCTGGAAGCGCCGATATCCACTGCTAAATAATATGCTGACATATTCTTCTCCTGTTATCTCTGACTGGTTGGCTGGTTACGCTATGCCATAGTGCTTCCGGATCATATCCTTTTCAAAATTCAGAAGGAAGCGCGCCTCCTCATCCAGCAGTTCTTCTGAAGGGTCTTCCACCAGATCTCTCCATACCTTGATGTCTCTTCCGACCTCCCCGCCCATCTGAACGAACGGCTCTGACACGATTCTTCCCTGATAATCGATATCATGGAGCGCTCCAAATATCTCATCCCAGTCAAGGTGCCCCTTGCCCGGAACAACCCGGTTGTTCTCGCCTGTATGGAAGTTCTTCAGGTATCCGCCTACGGAACGGATAGCGTCTCCTATAGAGCCTTCCTCAATGTTCATATGATAGGTATCCAGCAGGATTCCGATCTTGTCGCTGTCGATCTGCTTCACGTACTCGATGGCCTCCTTTGCCGTATTCATCACGATGCCCTCAAAACGGTTCACGACCTCCACGCAGTAAGTCACGTCATAATCTTCTGCCGTCTTAATGACCTGGCGGACGCTTTCAATACTGTGCTTCACGATCTCGCTTTTGTCATCCACGATATAGTCCGGGCTTCCCCAGCCGGCATAGTTGACGCCGGAAAGCAGTTTTCCTTCCATGTATCCGATCCGCTCCACGATCCGCTTCAAATATTCGATCCCGCCTTCCCTTACTTTGGCATCCGGGCTTGCGACATCGTATTTGGGATTCAGCCCGAGGCTGTAGGTCAGCTCGATTCCATTGTCCTTTGCCGCCTGCCTGACCTCGTCCATCCTACTCTTATCCATATCCAGAAGCGCCTGTGCCTGGAATTCCAGAATATCAAATCCAAGACCGGACACCTTTTTAATATACTTGACATGATCCGCATCCCAGTTCTTAACCCAGAAATTCATAAATATTCCTATTTTGTTCATTTTATTTCCTCCTTTTCATTGCTTGCTTCTATTTACAGGCTGCTATCCAGCCTATAGTACTCTTTCAGACACCGGTATCCTTGCTCGAACAGTTTCTTCTGTCTTTCATATATCTGGCTGTTTGCCCTATCTGGGCAGAAGTCATCTTCCTTCTTAACAAACTGGTGTATGACCGAAAAGTCTTGGAACACGCCCACTCCCACGCCTGCGATAACTGCTGCCGCGATGGATGTGGCGGTCTCCACATGGTCCAGCCGGTGAAGCCTGACCCCCAGCACATCCGACAGGATCTGGGCGGATACGTCTCCTCTGGCTCCGCCCCCGGTCAGCACCAGTTCCGTAATCTCTCTATTCTCCCTCTGGGCGCTCAGGATAATATCCAGATTCATTGCGACTCCTTCCAGCACCGCCCGGACATAATCGCATTTTTCATGCTCCATGCGGATTCCGAGGAAGCTTCCCGAAGTCTCCGGATTCCATCTCGGACTCCTTTCCCCCAGCATATAGGGAAGGAATATCAGTCCTTTCGCTCCTGCTGGCGACTTCCTCACAAGCCGGTTCATCTTCTCGTACACAGAGGTTCCTTCCATCCGCGCAAGTTCTTCTTCATCCTGGCATAGCGCCTTCTTTATGTAAGAGTAGGAACTGCCTGCCGCCTGCATGGTTCCGCAGGGCATATATTTCCCCGGGATGACATGGCCGAAGCAGATCAGCGTCTTCTCCTTATCCAGGAACACCTCGTCCGATGTCCCTGCTATCCATGCGGAAGTGCCATAAGACAAAAACATCTGGCCCTCCTCAATGCTTCCGGCACCCAGAGCAGAACACGGACCGTCCCCGCCGCCGCATACCACCGCTGTCTCTTCCGTAAGCCCCAGGGCTTTCGCCGCGTCAGGAAGCAGTGTCCCGATCACATCCGTGGACGCATGCAGTTCGGGCATCTTCTCCGGGCTTATGCCTGCCGCGTCCAGTATTTCCCTGGACCATTCAAGCCTCCTTAAGTCAAATGCATCCGTCCCGGATGCTTCCGAATAATCCGTCACAAATCTTCCGGTCAGGCGGCAGATGATGTAGTCCTTTGCCAGCAGCATCTTATAGGTCTTTCCATATATCTCCGGCTCGTTGTCCCTGATCCACATCAGCTTCTCAATGCTATAGCTGGCGCTGGGCCGATGGCCGTTCAACTCATACATCCGGTCGAATCCCACTCGTTCTACCAGCTGTTCCATCTGCTCCTCTGCCCTCTGATCCGCCCAGATCATAGCCGGACGGAGCGCCTCGCCGTTCTCGTTCACCGCGATGCATGCCTGCATCTGGGAGGAGAAGGAAATGCCCAGCACATTTTCCGGAGGAATGTCCTCGATAATCTTCCTGGTTGCCGTGCAGACCGCCTCCCACCAGTCTGTTGGGTTCTGCTGCGCGCAGTTCTTTTGAAAGAAATGCACCTCATACGGCACTGTATAGCTCTTTACCAATTCTCCTGCCGTCGAAAACAAAGATGCCTTATTACTCGAAGTGCCCAAATCATGGGCTATCAGATATTTTTCCACGTCTTCTCAACCTTTCTTTCACGTCTTCCGTAACTACCTCCGATTATATCATATAGCATACATTTTGTAAACTTAAGAAAGTGTAAAACTTTCGTACGAAACCATTTCACTTGACATAGCGTAACTTATGTGATAGTATACAGTTGAATCATGAATCGGTTCCACGATACTTAAAACGGTTAGGAGGAATGTCTATGAAAGAACGGCACGCAGCCCTTCTAGACTATGTAATGCAGAACGGAAAAACAGAAGTCAATACGCTTGCCGAACTTCTCCAGACTTCGAAGGTAACCGTGCGTAAGGATCTGGATTATCTGTCTGAGCGCGGGCTTCTGAAGCGGGAGCGCGGCTATGCCGTGCCCAATGATCCCAGCGACATCTATTACCGGATGTCCCTGCACTATGAGACCAAGCAGAGAATCGCCCGCAAAGCCGCTACTTACGTTCAGGACGGCGAGACGCTGATCATCGAATCCGGATCCACCTGCACCCTGTTCGCATACGAGCTGGCGAAGATCCGGCAGAATATTACGATTATCACGAACTCCATGTATCTGGCCAGCTATGTCAAGGATCATAACAACATCCAGATCATCCTGCTTGGAGGCATGCTCCAGCCTTACGGCCAGTCGCTGGTAGGGCCGCTGACCAAAGAAGCGGTCAAGGCCTTCCATGTCGACAAGATCTTTACAGGAACAGATGGCTATTCCCGGGCTTTTGGATTTACCGGAGACGATCTGTCCCGCTCCGATACCCTGAATGCCATGACGGATTGCGCCGACCACACTTATGTGCTTGCCGGCTCGGAAAAATTCACCCGCCCCGGCTCTGTCTCCTTCGTCGCCCTGAAGGATGTGGACGAAGTCATTACCGACGACGGCATCCCCGCGGAAGAAAAGGACTATTTGACAAAGCAGGGAATTATCGTAACCATCGCCTGATGGCGCAGTAAAATAGATTTTATTTATTCACAAGGAGGTTCTTATGAAATATTTATTAGACACAGCCAATCTTCAGGACATCAGATACTACTGCGATGTCTTCCCAATAGCGGGCGTAACGTCCAACCCTTCCATCGTAAAGAAGGAGGGAAAGATAGACTTTTTTGCCCATATGAATGAGATCCGTTCCATCATTGGGCCTGACAGGCCGCTTCACATCCAGGTAACCGCGCTGGATACAGAAGGAATGCTCAGAGACGCTGACACTCTGCTTTCCAAAGTCGACCCCGAAGTATACGTCAAAGTTCCTGTCACGATGGAAGGCATCAAGGCTATCAAGCAGATGAAGGCCAGAGGCATCCACGTAACGGGTACCGCAATCTACGGCAAGCAGCAGGGATTCCTGGCCATGGAGGCCGGAGCGGACTATATCGCGCCTTATTTTAACCGCATGGAGAATATGGGGCTGGATTCCGACGATGTCATCGCATCCCTTGCCGATATGATCGACCTGTATCACTATGACACCCAGATTCTTGCCGCAAGCTTCAAGAATGCCGGGCAGATTGACCGTGCTTTCCTTGCAGGAGCGCATACGGCTACCATGGATCCATCCATACTCAAGGATGTTCTCACCCAGCCTTATATCACCAATGCCGTAGACACCTTTGATTCCGATTGGAAGACGATCTTCGGAGATCAGACCATCTCCGAATTATAAGAAAATCCGACAAGAGCCAGGATGAAGTCCATCCTGGCTCTTGCTGTACAATCCATCAAGTATCTTTACGTCAGCAGGGTTCCTTCTATCTGGTATACCATTGCGTTCCACTTCTCTTCCTGCGTGTACTGACTTTTAAGGCAGGCAAATATCTGCTCCACCGTACTGCTTAAATCCTGCTTATACATCAGCAAGTCTCTGCCGATATTTCCTGCAATCTCATCCACCGTCGCGATCATGATATCCGCATCCATGTTCTCTGCCGCCTTGCAGGCAATCTCGCCGCAGTCCCTGTCGCTGCAGATCACGGCTGCGTTCTTATTCTGTCCATGACGCTTCAGTAGTTCTTCTACCATCTTTCTACCCTTCTGGGTGTCCTTCCAGGGAATCTTAAGAAACAGTTCCCCATCTCCCCCATTCTCAAGATAGGTTTCTTCACGGGCATTGATACTGTAGGCATTCTCAAGATCCCATCCTATATATCCGATCCGTTCATATCCTCGTTTCTTCAGTTCCCCATATAAGGTCCGGATTGCCAGGGCATTGTCAAGTGCCACGCAGTCCGCATAAGGAAGCGCCTTATCCGAGTCAAAGAATACCATATTCATGCCAAGGGCCCGAAGCCGCCTTAACTTCTCCACATCCACCGGAAGGTCCTCCAGCCAGACGACAGCGTTGCGAAGCCCCCGTTTGTACAGGCGGTAAAGACAGTTTTCCAACTCTTCCATGCGCGGCTTCTCCACATACAGAAGAAGCGCGCCCTGTGTCTCGGCATAATTCTGGAAGCGGCCGATGAACTCGGCAAAAAATGGGTTCCTGGCAGGCGCGATCAAAACGATCATATCCAATTCGCTCTTATTTCCGCGATTGCGCAAGGTAACCGTGGTCCCTCGTCCCACCTGCCGCACGATCAGTCCGTCATCCTCCAATATTTCCAAAGATTTGCGCACCGTCACGCGGCTGACTTCCAGCATCTCTTCCAATTCCCTCTCCGGAGGCAATTTATCTGCGTCGCTGTAATGCCCTTTAAAGATCTCGTCACATATCCTGTTTTTTACAATCTCATACAAGTTTTCATTTCCCATGCCATGCTCCGTCTCTTATCCCGTCTTCTGTGCCTTACATGCTGGTAGATTCCATGTCCAGCCGCTTGATGATGTCTTCCTGGATATCCGGCGACAGGTCCAGGAAGTTGACGAACGTGCCGTGAATCCTCATGATATACACTCCGCTGGGCGCATATTTCTTCGGATCAGCCAGCACCTTGCGAAGCATCTCCGGCGTTGTCACATTGACATACAGATAGAACGGGGAAATCCCCTCCTTCTTCGGATTATAGAATAGCGGCCCGATGATCTTATTCTTAAACTCCAATCCCTTCTCTTCGTAGGAAGATGTCTTGAAGTAATTGGGATTGATTCCCAGATGGGATGCGCAGCCGCCATTCATCTTCTCAAACGGAAGCTTCATGTTGGACATCATCCGAAAGCCCAGTCCAGAGTGCGCCTCTCCATACAGCGGATCGATTCCGTATCCCAGCTGCTCCCTTGCCATTCTTCCATCCGGCGTGGCTCCTACCCAATAGCCATACAGAAGATGGGTGGATGGGGATGCCCAGTCTGCCCGGAATGGATTGCCAAGGTAGTTCTTCTTGGAAGACACCATATCGCTGACTCTTGCCGCGATTTCCGCTGCTTCGTCATCCACTTTCGCAATATTGTTGCCATATTTCTCGGCTTTCATCAGATACTGGCGCATCTCCGGGTCATGCTCGAAATTATCCCGGAGGGCTTCAAGCATCCGGCCTGCGTCTTCCGGACGTTCCGCAAGCAGCCTGTCGATCGCCGCAAAGGAGTCCGCCACTACGGATAGTCCATGAATCAGGCACCCGCTTCCATTATATTTTGTCCCTTGATTCCTGGTATCCCTTGTATCGATTCCTGTCTCAATGCCTCCCATAAGCGCAGACAGGAACGGAACCTGAAGGAGGGAGATGGCTTCTGACGCGGCATTGGCGCACTCCACCATCTGATCTACATACGCATCCAGATTCTGATAGAAGATGGAACGGATATTCTTAAGTACATCCACTTCCTCCTTATATCCATTTTCCTCGTTGCTCTTGCCAAACCTCTTGCCGGAGATTGTAGAAACTCCGTCATTTAAGGACAGTTCCAGAACCTTCGCCATATTCAGCCAGCTGTTGGTCGTATTGCCGTTGTCCTTCCCCATGATCAGAGGCTCCTGGCAGCCTGCCACGGAATAGTCCTCCAGATCCTCCGGCTCCACATGATTCTTCTCCTTCAGGATCTCGAACACGGAGTCATCATTAAAGAAGGAGGGGGTCAGGCATCCAGGCGTGAAGAGGAATCTCCCCAGACTCTCGTATAGTTCATCCGGGGTATTCTTATGAAGCTTCACCGACAGGATCGGCTGCGGCAGGTTCATATCATAATAAGCATCCAGAAGCGCATAGGAGGTGGGGTTGGTCATGTCCTCTCCTGTGTTGGATTTTCCGCCGATAATCAGGTCCTGGGAGATCGCCCAGCTTCTGTCCGCTACATTGTAGAACACCAGCAGATGCTTTAGAAGAGCGGCTGTCATATCCCGCCCGGTATCCTCCGCCTGACGGTAAGGCTCGAAGATACGGTCCGCGTTTCCCACGGAAAATGCATATGGATTAGGGGTCTGTTCCAGGCACATTACCTGCCACATTAAAATAAATGACTGGATGGCCTCATACAGGTTTGAAGCGCCTTGTCTCGGAACCTTTTCCAAGGCGTCCGCCATAACTTCAAACCGCTCTTTTACCGCTCCTTCAGACTTGGCTGCCTTCTCCCTTGCCAGTTCTTCATATCTGCCCGCAATCACCAGCACCGCATCCAAGGCAATGTCCATGGCGTCATAGTAATCCTTCTTATCCGCATCTGCCTTGGCGGCCTTATGACACTTGATCTGCTCCTTCAGCCCCTCTACGCCGATCTTAAGCACCGGCCGCATATCCGGGATCAGATGGCCGGTCACCTGTTCGATAAAGAATATGGCCTCGCTGGTATTCTCCCCCGCAATGTCATATGCTTTGCACAGTGCTTTGGCAAAATCCGTATTCATATTATATTCTTTCAGGTCATCGATCCGTTCCTGGGTGATATCCCCGATCGGATCAATGTCTCCGAACACGGCAACCGGATCACAGTATCCCGTAAAGGAATCTACCGAAAACGCAGGGTTGATCAGCGCGTATGATCTTGCAAATGCGTCATCCTGCGTTCCGGCGAATACATGATAGTCGCCGATCCACAGCGGCATCTTCTTCGCCACTTCCACCAGCGTTTTGGAAATGCGTATGCAGTCTTTCTCATTCCGGAACCGCTCGTCGCATTCCCGCATGATCTCCTTAGCCAGGAACCAGCCTTCCAGATGATCCGTTGCTCTTTCTTCCTTGAATCTCTCTTTTGCCAGCCGCGTTATTTCCTGCGCGTTTAATACTTCTTCGATTCTCATATCCATCTTCCTTTCCCTTACGTCCTTCTATAGCGGACGCCCGACTCTTCCATTGCCTTCCTGAATCTTCGGACGGACGCTTCGTCCACACGGGCTTCGTCCGTCATCTTGTATTCCCAGCCGCACTGCTGCCATTTCTTCTTGCCAAATTCGTGGTAGGACAGGACTTCAAATGTCACATTATCTCCTTTGATCTCCCGGAAGAAATCAAGAAACTGCTCCAATTCCGGCTCGCTGTCATTGAAACCTCCGATCAGCGGAACCCGTACATGAAGTTTAGGATGCTCTTTTGCCGCCCGGCGGATATTCTCCATAATCCTCTCGTTTGATATGCCGGTATATCTTTGATGCTTGGAGGCATCACAATGCTTGCAGTCCATAATCAGCTGGCCTATATAAGGAAATAGTTCCGGAAGAGATGGGTGTGTGCCATTCGTCTCAATCGCGGTATGGATGTCCTTTTCCTTCAATCCCTTCAAGGCATCTTTCAGTTCCTGAAACTGCACGGTAGCCTCGCCTCCCGTAAAGGTGACGCCGCCTCCGTCATAGAACATCATCTCGTTCGCGCATGCTTCCCCAATGACCGCTTCTACCGTCTCCTCTTTATATGACAGGTACATTCCTTTGGTATCATGCTGCCGGATGCATTCTTTTCCTTCACAGCTATCGCAAATGGCCCTGTCTACCATGTGCTCGCAGATCGCGTGATGGGGGCAGATGGATGGAAGAAGCCACTCTTCATCCGCTACGATCACGCCCTCCATCTTCATGCCCTCTGGATTCGAGCACCACGGGCAATTCATGTTACAGCCCTGGAGATGGTAGACCAAGCGGTTCCCATCTCCGTCCTGCGAATAATTAAAACCCTTCTGGAATATCTTCATCTTCTACCCTTTCAAATGGAACAAATCCTGATTGTGGCGGTACAATTCCCGATATACCGCGAATTGCTCTTCGTAATGCTTCTGGTTCTCGCGGATGGGGGATACTGCCTCATCCTTCATATGTACCAGTTTCGCGCAGGCCTCTTGATAGTCCTTATATTCTCCGCACGCCACCGCAGCCGTGATGGCTGCGCCGATCCCCGCCTGCTCGCTTCCCTGGTTGGTATATATGTCGCAGTCGAAGATATCTGCCTGCATCTGCAGGAAGAGCCGTCCTCTTGCGCCGCCTCCGGAGGCGATAATCTTATGATACTCGATGCCAAGTCCTTTAAATATCTCGATGGAAGAGCGAAGGCCAAACACGATTCCCTCCATCGTGCTGCGTATCATATGGGCCCTTGTATGCTTCAAGGTCATTCCAAAATAAATCCCCTTGGCATCCGGATCATTGTATGGCGTCCGCTCTCCGCTCAGATACGGAAGAAACACCATTCCCTCGCTTCCAGCCGGAACTGTGGAAGCCAGCGCCGTCATCTCATCGAAGGAGCCCATATCCAGGATCTGATTCATCAGCCACTTCATGGCAACCCCGCCGCTAAGATGGGCGCCCATCAGCATCCACAGATCCTTCTTCACATGGCAGAACGTATTGGTGCGGAACTCTTTGTCATATACCGGCTCATGGAATCCCCCTGACAGCTGGCAGGCCGTTCCGATATTGGCCGCCAGAGTTCCCGGCGCAATGATGCCATTGCCTACCCCCTGCATCAGCGTATCTCCACCCCCGTACGCGATCTTGATTCCGGCCTTTAGCCCGGTGCTGGCCGCACAGTCTTCTGTCACTTCTCCGGCTATCTCGGAAGACTCCCGGCATTCTGGGAATATCTCTTTATTCATTCCAAGCTTCTCGATCAATTCCCAGGCCCATTGCCGATTACGGGTATCAAAAATGGCTCCGCTGGATGCATCCGACATATCCGTCCCAAGTCCCCCGCACATCCGGTAGCGGATATAATCCTTCGGAAACATGACCGTATGGATTTTTTCATAATTCTCAGGCTCATGCTCCTTCACCCACATAAGCGAAGAGATTAAAAATCCTGTACTTAGGGAGTTCAAGGCCACGCTCCGGTACGCATCCTTCCCCACAGTCTGATAGATATTCTCAATCTCTCCCGCAGATCTCTGGTCCGCCCATATGATGGCATTGCGGATCAGTCTTCCATCCTTATCCACCATGACCAGCCCATGCATCTGTCCCGAATAGCTGATTCCTTGAATCTTGGCGGATTCTACCGGATACCGCTTTACGATATCCGAGATCGTCCTCTTTGTAGCCTCCCAAAGTTCTTCCATGTTCTGTTCCGCATACTTAAGGCTGCTTTTTATAATATCATATCCGATCTGCGAGGTACCGGCAATGTTTCCCGTTGCATCCATAAGCAGCGATTTTACGCTGGAAGTCCCAATATCCACTCCTAAATAATAATTCATAATCCGTACGCCTCCTTTTAATTGGTATTATATATCAATACCAATTTGCCGTCAATATGATTTGCGGTAATTTAAGAAAAACGAAGGCCGGGAAGCCCCTGCCTTCGTTTCATCCTTTATGCTTTCTTATGAAACCTGGATCATAACCTTTCCGGTTCTTCTGTATTCCGGCTTTGTAAATACATCCACAATATCATCCAGAGGAACAATGTTGGTGATCAGGCTTTCCAAATCAATGGTCTTGGATTCCAGAACTGAGATTGCCCTCTCAAATGTATATGGATTGATATAGGAAGACGTTACCGTCAATTCCTTTTTGAAGATGTCGTCCGGCTTAATCGGGAAACTCTCTCCCGGCGCAGCAAGTCCGAAGAACATGACCGTTGCCGCTTTTCCCGCAAACTGGATAGCGTCCTCCTGGGTGTGGATATTTCCAACACACTCGATGACTACATCCACGTTCTCGCAGTACTCATCCAGGACTGCCTTCACATCCTCTTCCATCGGATTAATGACCTTTGTCGCGCCCAGTTTTAACGCTAACTCACGCTTCTCTTCCACTGGCTCGGACAGGATCACCTTTGACGCTCCGGCGTTCTTAGCCAGCTGCAGCATGATCATTCCGATAGGGCCTCCGCCCATTACCAGCACGGTATCCCCATACTTGATGTTGCACAGGTCAATCCCATGCAGGCAGCAGGAGATAGGCTCCGCCATCGCTGCCTCTATAAAACTCAGGCTATCGGAGAACTTGTATACCTGTTTCTCTCTCATAACCACATACTCTGCAAATCCTCCGTCTACCGTAGTCCCGACTCCGATATTATTGGTGCAGAAATGCTGCTTCGCATTCTTGCAGAAATAGCACTCTCCACACATATCATTCGGGTCGCCGCTTACCCGGTCGCCAACTTTGAATTTGGTAACGCCGCTTCCAACCTTCGCCACAACGCCGGAAAATTCATGGCCCGGAATCAGCGGAGGGGTAACAGCCGAGGAGCCCCCATCCCCGTTAAAAATATGTATATCCGTTCCACATACGCCACAATACTTCACTTGAATCATGACCTCATTGTCTTTTAATTCTTTTTCCGGAACTTCTTCTACTCTTAGATCGTGCTTTCCATGATAAACTGCTGCTTTCATATTCTAACCCTCCATTACTGTTCTATCTAAATCGTATTAAAAAACTCATCAATATAAAAGATTGCCGCTCCCGCAGCCGCGGACTCCACTGTATACTTGCAGGGAACCAGGTAATCTTTGGCCTTCTCGTCAAAAGAATCCCTTTCATCCACTCTCCTGCACAGTTCATCCATATAATTCTCTATATATGCGCCAACATACCCACCAAGGATAATCACAGAATCAAACAGCACGCGTATGTTGTGTATGCCAAGAGACAGATCATCCAGATACTGATCCCACAGCCGGGCAGCACCTTTATCCCCTGCTTCCAGCAGTTCAAAAAACTGTTCCAGATTCCCGTCCGTATACTGGTCCAGATTCGTTGACCTGCAGACTGTATCAAAGCATCCCCGCCTTCCACAGTAGCATAATTCGCCGCCCTCAGGAACCACCGTCATATGTCCGATCTCTCCGCCTTTTTGCTGGTTGCCTTCGTAAATATTCTTATCCACGATAGCTGCTCCGCCCACACTATTGCTGAGACTGATATAGAATGCATTGCATATATCCTTGGATATCCATACTTCCGCATACCCGGCAGCATTGGAATCGTGAAATAATCGGTTCCTATAAGGAATATACTTTGCAATCTCCTTCCGGGTCCGGCCTGTAAAATTCAAGGTACGGCCATAGATTGCCTTCTCCCCGTCCTCAGACACCAGGCCAGGAACTGCAATCCCCACTCCCAGAAGGTTCTCATCGCTGATGCCCGCTTCCTGCTTTACCTTCTCGACAGTCTCTCCAATCTTCTTCAGATAACCGTCATCTTCCAAGTTGAATTCTCTTCGCTCTCTTACCATCCGTATCACATCGCCGGACAGATCTACCGCGACGCTGTTGATATGATGCCCTGTCAGATACACTCCAATAGCCGCTCTAGCCTCTTTCAGATAAGTGTATGCCGTAGCGTTCCTTCCCCGCTCCCCAGTGCTGGGAAACTTCTTGGATGTATCGATTAGCCGTATCTGCTCAAGATACTGGAGATTCTGCGTGATAGTTGGCAGGCTGAGCCTCAATCCTATGACGATGTCTTGCTTGGATACCGACTCCTGTTCCCTTATATAGTGATATATTAACTGACTTTTCTTCAATGTTCTCTACCTTCGCTGTTCTATAATATATCTATCATTTTACTTTCTATTATACTGCCTGTCAACAAACCGACCCTTTTAAAGGACAATCTCAAATCTCTCGTCATCCTTCAGGTCAACCACCGTGCAATCATTTGCATAAGTACATTCCGGCAGGATAATCAGCGCATGCAGTTCCTTTGCATGTACCGGAAGCGGCGCAAGATGCCAGACTGCCGTATTGATCTTTACCAATGTCCCCTTAGGAACAATGAATGCCTTGGCCCAGTCCGTCACGATTGCCCCACCGGAAGCAGGCGCGACATGGATGATCATGTCGTCATCAAGTGGCAGTATCATCTCCGGCGTAGTCGTATGATACTCCGATGCCTTTATGATCATCTTCTCCGTCTTCTTAACCACAATTGGCGAGTAGCCCACCCGCGTTGGGCATGATTCGCTGATGCGGTCGGGATAGAACTTATGGATCTCTCCCTCCAGCGCGTATCCATCCGGGTTAAGCATATCATAAAACGTCCCGAAAGGCGCAAATGCTTCTCTTGTAATCGGTTCTGCTTTTATCGTCTTCATGCTGGCCTCCAATCTTCCGGCGAAAATTCCCTGATTTTTAAAAATCCCAGCAAATAGACATTTACCGGGATTTTTTGCTTTATTTTACAATTACTAATTAGACTGTTTTTTCTTCTGAATACAGTCGAATCCTACTGCAAGCGCAAGTACGACACCCATGACAATATCCTGTACATAAGAGTTGATATTCATAAGAACCATGCCGTTCTGCAGGGCTCCGATAATGAATGTACCTGCGATAACGCCTGAAATCTTACCATATCCACCAGTTACAGATACGCCTCCAAGTACTACGCAAGTGATAACCTTGAATTCATATCCGTATCCTGCATTGGACATACCTGAATTCGTACGGGAAAGCATAACGATACCTGCAAGTCCTGCAAAGAATCCTGACAGGGAGAATACCAGATATTTGATTCTTCCTACACGGATACCTGACAGTTTTGCTGCCTCTACATTACCGCCTACTGCATAGAAGTAACGTCCAAAATACGTCTTATTAAGGATGAAGGAACCTATTGCGAAGCAAATAGCCATGATGATTACAGGAACCGGCACGATGCTGACATAACTCTGTCCGATAATCTTGAAGTCTTCTGTAAATCCATTAATTGGAAGACCGCCGCACATGATCAGCGCCAGGCCTTGGAACGCCGTCTGGGTCGCAAAGGTCGCAATCAGCGCCGGGATTCCTATCGTTGATACCATGAAGCCGTTCAGCGTGCCGATCAGCGTAGATGCAATGAGAGTGATAAGAATTGCAAGCCACATATTCACTCCCATATGTACCATCAAGTATGCACACAGAATATTAACAAATGTGATGATGGAACCCGTTGCCAAGTCGATATCTCCCAGCAGGATGACGAATGTCATACCGATGGAAGCAATACCAAGTATGGCTACCTGGCGGAGCATCATAAGCAGGTTGTTTGGATTTATAAATCTTGGGTTTGCAACCGTAAATGCAACAACAAGAATTACAAATACGACCCAGATCGCCTTATCTTTTAATTGGTATACTACTTTATCTTTCATACAGTCTAACCCTCCTCAATATTCGCTGCAGTCGCAGATGCATATGCCATGATTGTCTCCTGGCTGAACTCTTCTTTTTCCAGTTCTCCGGTCATATCGCCTTCCGACAGCACTATAATTCTGTCAGACATCCCCATAAGTTCCTCCATTTCAGAAGAAATCATCAGAATTGCTTTTCCTTCTTTTTCAACCAAATCGTTCATCAGTTTATAGATCTCATACTTTGCGCCGACGTCAATACCTCTGGTCGGCTCATCAAAGATGATAAGTTCTGAATTAGCCGCCAGCCATCTTGCGAGAATAACCTTCTGCTGATTGCCGCCGCTTAAGTTCTTTACAAGCTGATGCAGCGTCGGAGTCTTGATTGCCATACTCTCCTGATACTTTTTGGCAATTTCCATCTCTTGTTTTGAATTGATCACGCTCAACTTAGAATTTCTTTCATAGATAGGCATATTGATGTTATTCTTAATGGATATGCCTAACATGGCACCATGACGTTTTCTGTCCTCCGGTACCAGAGCGATTCCCAGATCGATTGCCTCCCGGGGACTCTTCGGATGGACTTCCTTGCCTTTGAAAATAATCTGTCCGGACGTCTTGGCTGCGGCTCCGAAGATCACTTCCGCAAGTTCCGTTCTCCCTGCGCCTACCAAGCCTCCAAGACCTACAATCTCTCCCTTATGAACCTTCAGGTTCATATTCCTGTCTCCATTGCCACAGACATTCTTAAGTTCCAGCACCACGTCATCCTTATCAATGCAGTCGCCTCGCGGAGGATATGTCTCTGTCAGTTCTCGCCCAACCATCAGCTTGATCAGTTCCTGAACCTCGCTGTCTTTCGTAATGAGAGTCTTGACATACTCGCCATCACGCAAGACCAGAATTCTATCTGACAGGCGATAAATTTCTTCCAATCTATGAGATATGTATATAATAGAAACACCTTCTTTGCGAAGTCTTTCTACTACTCGGAACATACTCTCAACTTCCGCGCTCGTCAGAGGTGCAGAAGGCTCATCCATAATCAATATCTTAGCATCCTGCTGGATTGCCTTGGCAATCTCAACCATCTGCTGATAACCTACTGTCAGGTTCTTCATCAGAGTCTTTGGATCAATCTTAATCCGCAGCTGCTCAAATGCTTTCGCAGCCTCCTTCTCCATCGCTTTCTTATCTACAACAACGCCTTTTTTGATAGGCCTTCCTAAAAACAGGTTCTCCGCTGCTGACAGTTCCTTTACATTATTAAATTCCTGATAAATAATCGCAATTCCATTCTCCGCTGCAAGCTGAGGTGTCATGCTCGTGAATTCTTTCCCATTCACGATAATCTTGCCGGAAGTCGGGATAACCGCCCCTGAACAACATTTAATCAGCGTAGATTTGCCGGCACCATTTTCTCCGATCAACGCCAGAATCTCGCCTTTCTTAAGTTCCAACGTAACATCTTTTAATGCAACAACACCCGGGTATTCTTTTCTTATATGCTGTAATTGTAATACATATTCTTCGCTCATATTCTTCCCCCGTGACTATATTACTTAGAGGCGGCAAAAACCGCCTCTATCTTATCGTTCCTTATTCTTATGATGTTACATGCCTTTCATGATATCATCAATGTTGTCCATGTTGATTTCCATTGTAGGTCTGTAAACATCATGCTTGTCTCCTGAGAAGTCATCGCCGTTAAGAATCTTCTCAAACATATCCAGGCAAGCCTGTGCTGTATCTGTGCTGGATCCTTCGAATCCAACGATAGCTCTTACAGCCTCGTCTCCAGCCTTAAGAGACTCTAACTGCTGAGGAGTAACGTCTGTCGTGATAACACCTACATTTTCAGGAATCTTGCCAGCTCCGCCGAATTTCTGAAGCAATGCTTCGTTTGATCCGATCATAGCGCCTGCGCCAACTCCTACGAATACAGAACAGTCAGGGTGAGCCTGAAGAACGGTCTCAACGTTAGTCTGTGCTTCGTTTGCTTCCAGTCCGTCAACCTCTGCTACGATCTTGTAATTTCCTTCGTCACAGTTCTCTTCCAGACCTTCTTTGATACCATTTGCTCTCTCTAACAGAACCTTTGTAGATGGCTTGCCGATTACGCAAACTTCTGCCGGCTTGTCAGCTGTGTAGTGCTCGTTGATGAATGCAGCAGCTGTTTTTCCGATGTCATTTCCAAGTGCAGTATTGTCAAGAATCCAGTTTGCAGTCGTGTTCGTCATCGGGTCATCCCAGCACATAACCTTGATACCTGCATCCAGTGCTGACTGGCATACAGTCTCAACGCCTTCTGCGTCAGATGGGTGAACCATGATCAGGTCGCATCCTGATGTGATGAAGTTTTCAATCTGGCTGATCTGAGTTGCAGAGTTATCGCTGCAATCCTGAAGGGTGTAGTCCCAGCCTTTGTCCTTCATCAGTTCCTCGAGCTTGCCCATAACGCCTGCCCAGTAGTCATTCTTCAGGGACTGGATTGTAATGCCGACTTTGTAAGAATCTTTCTTTCCGCCGTCATCCTTCTTGTCATCCCCGCCTGATGTCGGTGACTTGGTTGTACAACCAACAGCCATCGTTGCAATCATTGCCACGCAAAGGATTGCACTTAAGATTTTTTTCTTCATAATACTTCTCCTCCTTAAAAAGAATTTATTTTATAGCTTTCGCATTAGCTATCTATAATAATGCGGTTCCTAGAAGCAGGTAAATGCTCCGTCCACGATAATATCGGAACCTGTTGTAAATGTGCTTGTGTCGCCAGCCAGATATACTAAGATAGACTGTAATTCTTCCGGTTTTCCAAGCCTTCCCATCGGAGCCATTGCATTCCACTGCTCGATCAATGGTTTCAGATGTTCTGCATTCATGATAAGATCGGTGCCAATATATCCTGGGCTGATGCAGTTTACACGCACGCCTCTCTTAGCCCACTCTACTGCCAGAGACTTTGTCAGAAGGCTTACGCCAGCTTTTGACGCATTGTATGCGCACTGTGGCTGAGGTACATTGACAATGTGGCCTGACATGGATGCCGTATTGATAATGGAGCCATATCCCTGCTTCAGCATCACTCTGCCTGCTGCCGTAGCGCAGAGAAATACGCCTGTAAGGTTGATGTCGATTACCTTCTGCCACTGCTCGAATGTCATCTCTTCTGCCGGAGCGTTTACTGCGATACCAGCATTGTTGTAGCAGGCATCCAGTTTTCCATATGTATCAACAACTTTTGCAACCATGGCCTCAACTTGGTCTTTCTTCGTAACGTCGCACTGGATCGCGATTGTCTTGGAACCTGTTGCTTCTGCAATCTCCTTTGCAACCTTCTCGGCACCTTCAAGGTTGATGTCTACGATAGCGACATCCGCGCCTGCCTCTGCGAATGCAGTAGCCGCTGCCTTGCCGATTCCGCTTGCAGCACCTGTTACATAAATTGCTTTTCCATCCAGTCTCATACTTTCAATAATTCCCATTTTGTCCTCCTCCCGGTTGCGAGCCGTTTTCATTGAATAATTTTGAATAGTAATTTTGTAAAATGTTTTTATAAATATTGTTGTTGTAATTATATTCCAGAAGAACGCTTTGTGCAATATGCAATATTACACAATTATTTTTTGGTGGTTTTGTATGTTTTGCATAACGTTATTTATTTGTCAATCCCGCTTTTATTCGGCAATTTTCACAACAGCCTTGACGATCTCAGCCTTTTCATTGACACTTCTGTCCATAGCCGTCTGGATGTCATCAAAACTAAAGATATGGGTAGCGATTCCCTTCAGATTCACTTTTCCCTGTGCAACTGCCTCAATTGCCATTGGATAGATGTGGCGGTAGCGGAATACTGTCTTAAATGTAATCTCTTTATCCAGCGCCAGGCTCATCATCATATTCATCATGCCGGTCTTTCCATATCCCACAAGAACGATATTGGATCCCTTGCGCACTACCTGGATCGCCTGGTTCGTCGTAATCTCCGTTCCGGCCGTCTCAATCGCAAGGTCAAATCCCTCGCCGCCGGTCAGTTCCTTCGCTTTCGCAAGCACGTCCACTTCTTTTCCGTTGATCACGCCATCAGCGCCAAGTTCCAGCGCTTTATCCAGCCGCTTCTGCATGACATCTACTACATATACACGGGAAACGCCGCATGCTTTAAGAGCCATCATGGATACCAGTCCGATGCATCCTGCGCCAAATACGACTGCCGTCTGTCCTGCCTTCGCCTCTCCCTGCTTCGCTGCATGGAATCCTACTGCAAGAGGCTCGATCAGCGCGCCTTCCAGCGTGCTTACATTATCCGGAAGCTTGAAGCACAGATCCGCCTCATGGGCTACATATTCCTGGAATACGCCGTCTACAGGAGGTGTAGCAAAGAAGACTACGTCCGGACAAAGATTATATTTTCCTTCCCGGCAGAATTTACATTTGCCGCAAGTCTTTCCTGGCTCCAGCGCCACGCGGTCGCCAACCTTCAGATGCGTAACATTCCTGCCTACTTCTACGACAGTGCCTCCCGGCTCATGTCCCAGCACGAACGGCGGCTCTACCACATAATCGCCGATCCTGCCCATTTCATAATAATGCATATCGCTTCCGCAGATTCCCACATATTCCAGCTTCACCAGAACTTCATCGTCTTTCGGTACAGGAATCGGCCTCTCGGTATAGCCCATCTTGCCAATTCCTTCCATCACTGCTACTTTCATTGTTCCTTCCATAACACATCTTCCTCCCATCTTTGTTTTATACTTTAATAATTTATTTAACAAAGTATGTGCAACAATTCTCTGTTATTGCCCAAATCTCAAAAAAACTTAAATTGTGTCGATAAATTTTTCGATTTGGAAAATAGCCGCCCCGAGTGCCGATGCCTCTTTCTGGTATTGGCATACGTACACATAATCTCCGTTGTTCTCAAATATGTCCTTTTCCGCCACCAGATTCCTGAACTCCTGTATGTAAGGCTCCATGCTGCTGCCCACGTAGCCGCCAAGGACGATCTCGCAATCAAAGCACATCCGCAGATTGTCCACTGCAATCGCAAGATCCTTCAGATATTCATTCCATATCTTCTTAAGATCCTGGTCTCCTGCTTCCATCTCTCTGAAAAATCTCTCCAGATCCCCATCCGTCTGATCTGCCAGCCTAAGCGCGGAGCAATATGCATCCAGGCATCCAATCTTGCCGCAGTAGCAGCGCTTGCCTTCCGGATGGATGACCATATGGCCAAACTCGCCGCTTCTCCAGTTATTGCCTTTATACATAGAGACCGATCCCCGGTCCTTCTCCTGTGCCGCGCGCACGATTCCATTCTCATTTCCAAATATAATCGCGCCGCCCACCGTGTTACTTAGGAACAGGTATACCAGATTGCTGCAGGTCCTGCTTCTGTTGCTCTCCGTAATGGCTGCCGCATTGGCATCATTTAGAAGTTCGCAAGGGTATGGCATGCATGCCGTCAGTTCTTCACAGGGAACATCATAGATTCCAAGCGCATGGGAGTTCGTAATATAATCCCGCTGCACGTCGATAATCGCAGGCACGGAAATACCCATTCCCAGAATCCGCTTCTTGGGAATACGGCTTTCCTCGACAAACCTTCTCACGATTGCCGCAACTTCATGAAGATAAGTCTGCGAGTATTTAAAAGGCTTGCGGACCCGCTCATGCTTGAGCGCCTTTCCTGAAAGATCCGTATAAACGATCCCTACATGATTCTTCGTAATATCAAGCCCGATTGCATACTTGACATCCCTCACGGCTGCAATTGCCTTGGCCTTGCGTCCGCCGGTGGATTCAAATTCGCCGACTTCCCGTAACAGCTTCTCTTCCTTCAGTTCATTCACAATCTTAAGAACAGTAGGCCCACTGATGGAAAGCGCCGCCGATATCTCCGGCATGCTGGTTTCTTCCCTGCTATTCACATAACGAAACACTCGATTTCTATTTAACTTTTTAACTTCCTGATTGCTTGTGCTTCGTTTCATCCACCTTGTCCTACTTTATTAAGTCATTTACTAAAGATAGGATTATTATAGCACTCGTCATTTCATTTTTCAATGTTCATTATGCAATTTCTATAATTTTTTTCACTAGCCATGGGAGGGTTTTGTCTATTTTTTGTCGAAGAGAATGTCCGCCACCTGGAAATCCCCGTATTTTGTACTGATTACGGAGCACGGCCATTGCTCCGTCCTGGTCAGAATATCGATCTTTCCGCCTTTCAGATATGTAGTCTCCTCGCACTTTGTCCCCTGGATCGTGGGATTCCATGCATAAGCCTGTCCTTCCTTGATTATGCCTTCTGTGGAAGGCGTAACAACGAATTCTCTACAGCCATACCCCGTCGGGCCTCCCTGATGGTGCATCTTCCACTCATCCGGATACCCGGCCTGCGCGTACAGGCTCTTTACTTCTTCAAAATACTCTTTATAAGGCAGTCCTTCCCTCATCATGTTCTGCATTGCCGCGAAAATATACTGAGTCTTTTGCATACGCTCGTGGATCTCCTTCGGAATCTCCTGAAAATACACCATTCGCGTCATGCTGATATTTAGCCCGTATTTTTCTCCGCCCAGCACTACCATCAGGCTGTTCTTGATCTTCTTATCCGAAGGAACGGGATGCCGGTAATTCAGGATTCTTTCGTCGCTCCCAACCAGCACGCAGTCCGGGCTGATTCCTTTGTCGATGCAGCGCATCTTGAGAAGAGCCGCAACCTCCCTTTCCGTCTGGCCGGGCCGGGCCTCCATGGCAACCTTTTCTACGATATTGGCACACTCCTGGCCGATCTCATGGTACCGTGCCACTTCTGTCTCATTCAGCATCATTCTTAGATTTACAAGTTCTTCCTGCACGCAGGATGTCCCTGGAATCATCGTATCAGAAGCATAGCCTTTTCCATTGCAGTACCATGCAAGGAATCCTTCCAGAGTCTCATACCATGGAACGAGCACGCAGTCCGCATGAAGCGCATTCTGTTCCTTTTCCATGCGTGGACAGTCGCTGCTGTCTGCTACCATTTCCACCTTTCCATTTCTTTGAATGACTAAAAATGCAATCCCGACCTCTGCATTCGTCACAACTGCATTTTCATTAAACTGCGTTATCCATTTAAAATTATCCCTTCGGCCAAGAACAACCCCTTCATAAGGGGTTGTCTTAAGCCACATTAATATTCTATTCAGATTGTCCATAAATTATTCCATCTCCATATTCACGCAAACCTTGCCTGTTTTTCCTGTTGCAAATACACGATACGCCTCTTCTGTCTCGCTAAGCGGATAGCGGTGGGTAATAATCTGGCTTGGATGGATTTTCTTGCGGTCCAGGAATTCCACCAGCTGCTCCATGTTTCCTACTGATGTAACCCAGGATCCATGCAATGTCAGGTTCTTATGCAGCAGCAGCGGGCTTGGTTCAAACGTTACCGTTCCCTGCTCTCCAAGGAACACTACCTGTCCCCACATTCTGGCGACTTCCAGACATCTGTGACGGCCAATGCTGCTTCCGGAACAGTCTACGGCAACCTCTACGCCCTTGCCTCCGGTATAGTCCATTACGTTCTTAACCGCGTCATCGTCTCCCATGAATACCTGGTCAGCGCCGATCTTCTTCGCCATCTCCAGACGCTCTTCGGAAATATCAACGCCAATCGTCTCTGCGCCCATTGCCTTGGCCAGTATCAGGGCTGCCTGGCCTACCGGGCCAAGTCCCATCACAAGCACCCGGTCTCTTCCTGATACATTGGCTCTTAAGAGTCCCTGGTAAGCAGTTCCAAAACCACATGCGATCATAGCCCCATCTTCATATGTAAGAAAATCTGGAAGATGGATGCAAGTAGATACGTCCGCCACCATATACTCGGCCAAAGCGCCGTCTCTCTGCCATCCATAGGCACGCCTCTCCGGCTGCTGGCAGTTGATAAAGAAGCCCTTCTTACACTCGTCGCAATATCCGCATCCCTGGATATGGTACACGACAACCCGGTCTCCCTCTTTAAAGTCAAGCACGCCCTCGCCTACTTCTACAACCTGTCCGCTTGGCTCATGGCCTGCGATCACGTCATCATATCTGGCTCCGCCTGTCTTATCCGTGTGCTCAAAATAAATATACTTCAAATCGCTGCCGCACAGGCTGGCTGCCTTCATCTTCAGCAGCACCTGTCCCGGGCCAGGCTTCGGCACATCGCACTCCACCTTCTCAACTTTCGCTCCTCCCGGAAGCTTCATACCGATCATTTTCTCTGGAATCTTCTCGCTCATCGTCATATCCTCCTCTTTGCAATTGACTGATAAATGTAATTACGCTGATGTTCTGTTCAACTCTTAATTGCAGTATAGCACTCTTTTGCGGCGGCTTGAATTTCATATGTTATCCTTTGATGGATTATATTCCACCTGGGAGAGTTTTGATGGGATTGGCACCGCGTGGGATAGTGTAGGGAGGGTTGCTTCGACGCTTTATGGGGCTTCGGCTAATGCACGGAACTGTAAGCCTGCAAGGGAATCGTCGGCTGACTCCCCCCTTGCAGGCTAACAGTTCCGGCATGGATCCTACGCCCCAGTCGCTTACCTACGCCCCCCTCCCTACACTATCCCCCGCTCCCGGCAATTCATTGGCAACTCCGCATGAATGCGGGCGTTACGTGATGCTGCTTCTCCGGCAGTTCGCAGCCTGCGGGGTGGATGGGGTGGATTTCGCAGGGAAGCGGAGGCGTCCGCAATATCCGTCCACGCGATGTTAGTTCCTGGGGGAGGAGTCAGCCGACGACTCTCCCGGGGACTTACATCCCGGTGGACTAGATGGAGGCGCCGCAGCGTCGGAGAAATCTCCCCATCCTCCCCGCAGGCGTCCTCCAATCTCACCAATTCCCCCTACTCGCAGTAAAAATAATCCCCATTCTTATAATCTTTCGGCGACACGCCCACCACTTTTTTGAATATCCGGGAGAAGTAATACTGGTCTTCATATCCCAGCCTTGAACTTACTTCATAGATATACAGGTTGGTATTCTTCAGCAGCTTGCAGGCCTCCTGCATCTTCAGGTGGATGAAGAACTCCACCGGAGAACGTCCGGTCTGGTTCTTGAATATGGTATTCAGATAACTGCGGGACAGCTGGACTTCTTCCGATATCTCCTCCAGGGTAAGGCTGCGAGTCAGATTCTCATACATGAAGCGAATGACCATGGTCACATGCCTGTCCTGAACGCTGCTCTCATCTACTTTCTCCCGGTAGTATACTTCCGAAAGGATCAGGGACAGCACCTGAGAGATATAGATGAAGTTCCCCAAGGTATAGTTGCGCCGCAGAACCCGGAACAGCAGATTGAACAGCACCATCATACGGTTGTCGCTGTGCCTGGAATTCATAGGTACGACGTGCGGCTCGTCAATCGGAAAGTATGCCGTGTTCTCCCCCTTTGAAGTGCACCCACAGGATACTCCATGGGTCTTTGGCATCCGCATAGTACCGGTGTCCCTTTTTGCATGGAATGCAGAATGCGTCCGATTTTCCCATCGAAAATGTCTGACCCTCCACTTCCACGGTTCCTTTTCCCTCCGTGCAATAGATCAGAATATACTGCTCGGCCCCTTCTTTCCTCTCCCGGTAATGATCACGGGCCTTCGGAAAGAAGCCGACGTCCGTCGGATAGACCGTCCGCACCAGCGGGTGCTCCGCATAGTCCGCAAATGATTCTGTAGGAATAATAATATATTCTTCGTCCTTAAATCCATCTGCCTTTCCAATATTATTACTCATCCTTCCACCTGCCTGTCCCTTCTTATAATTTTGAGATAACTATAGCACCCATGTGGAATATTGTCCATCTTTTTATGGTATATGACATTTTAACATTTCTCCCCTTATGCTAATCTATACATACAGCAGGCGACTGCACAGCAACAGGCAATTCCATTTTGAAAGGAGACGAATGACTTATGTCAAACAAGCAAGTCCATGTATGGGAAGAAACCATAACCCTTCCTACTTATAAAGTATACCCTCCGGAAAAAAGTCCATTGTTCATCGAAAACAGGGCTTATCAGGGAAGTTCCGGAAAGGTTTACCCCCTTCCTGTAACGGAAAAAATATCCGATGAGAAAGAGGACGTAGAATACAAGGCGATTTACCTGGAAAATGATTATCTGCTTGTCATGGTCCTGCCGGAACTCGGCGGCCGTATCCAGCGCGCACTAGACAAAACCAACAATTATGACTTCGTATATTATAACCACGTGATCAAGCCGGCCTTGGTAGGCCTTACCGGTCCATGGATCTCCGGCGGCATCGAATTCAACTGGCCGCAGCATCACCGTCCATCCACCTACTCTCCGGTAGACTATCACTTCGAGGAGCATGAAGACGGCTCATCCACCGTATACGTCAGCGAGATTGATAAGATGTACGGTACCAAAGGAATGGCCTCCTTTACGCTCTATCCGGACAAGGCATATATCGAGATCAAGGGACGCCTTTACAACCGTACCGACACGCCGCAGACCTTCCTCTGGTGGGCGAATCCGGCCGTACCGGTCAATGAGCACACCTATTCCGTATTTCCGCCGGACGTCCATGCAGTAATGGACCACGGAAAGCGCGCGGTATCCACTTTCCCCATCGCCACCGGCGAATATTATAAATATGACTATTCTGAAGGGATCGACATTTCCTGCTACCGCAACATCAAAGTGCCTACCTCCTATATGGCAGCCCACTCCGATTATGACTTTATCGGAAACTTTGATGAGAAGGTAGATGCCGGCCTGCTGCATGTGGCAGACCACCACATTTCCCCGGGCAAGAAGCAGTGGACATGGGGAAACAGCGACTTCGGCCAGGCATGGGACCGCAACCTGACAGAGACGGACGGCCCGTACATCGAGCTGATGACCGGCGTCTATGCGGACAATCAGCCGGACTTCACCTGGCTGAAGCCTTATGAAGAAAAGACATTTACCCAGTACTTCATGCCTTATAAGCATGTAGGAAGAGTAAAAAATGCCACCAAGGATGCTGCCATCGGAATGGACCTTTCAAATGGCAAATGCATCATCAAGGCCTATACATCCGGCGTCTTCGCTGATTCAACAATCATCGTGAAGAACCAGGGCGGCACTTTGTTTACGGATCAGGCAGACCTTACGCCGGAACGGTTCTATGAGGCCTCTTTTCATACAGAACTTGCAGACTTAAGCGGCGTAACCGCGACCATATATGACAGCGGCATGTTCCCGCTTGTAACCTACGAAGCAGTAACCGAGGAGCTAGAGCCGACTCCGGATCCGGCAGATCCGCTGCTTTCTCCGCAGGAACTTAAGACCACCGAGGAATTGTATCTGGGCGCCCAGCATCTGGAGCAGTACCGTCATGCCACCCTCAACCCGGAAGACTATTATCTGGAAGGACTCAGGCGCGACCCATCCGACATCCGCCTGAATAACGGCTACGGCCTTCTTCTGTACAGACGCGGAAACTTCGAAGAAAGCATCAGGCATTTCAACAAAGCCATTGAGAAACAGACCTGGAAGACCCCGAACCCCTACTACGGCGAAAGTTACTTCAATCTCGGCCTGGCCCTCGTCATGACAGGGGATGACAAAGGCGCTTACGATGCCTTCTACAAATCCACCTGGAGTTATGAGACGCAAGGCGCAGGCTACTACTGGCTGGCATGCTTATCCGTAAAGCGCGGCGATTACCGGAATGCCCTGGAATTCATCGACAATGCCCTGATCCGGGGATGGCACAACATGAAAGCCCGCACCTTGAAGGCGGCCATCCTTCGTCTGCTTCACATGGATTCCCAGGAACTGCTGGATGAAAGCCTTAAGATCGACCCGCTGGATATGGGCATCCGCTACGAAGGGGCTTTAAGATCAGGCAGTCTGGACGACTGGAAGGACAAGATGCGCACGCCCGTGCATAATTACCTGGAACTTGCCCTGGATTATATCAAGGCAGGCTTATATGATGACGCGCTTACCATCCTGGCTTCCTGCACAGCGGACTCTCCGATGCTTGGCTATTACCAGGGCTACGTATATGAACGCAAGGGCGATGCCGCCAAGGCGGCTAAGATGTATCAGCAAGGCGAGGCCGCCTGCCCCGACTACTGCTTCCCGAACCGCGCGGAAGAAGTCGTTATATTAGAAAGCGCTGCCTCCCTGCTCGGCAAAGCGCCTTACGCCCACTATTATCTGGGCTGCCTGCTCTATGACAAGAAGCAGTACGAGAAAGCGGCCCTGCATTGGGAAGAAGCCGCTGAAGGCGCGCCGGACTTTGCCATGAACTGGCGTAATCTTGCCATCTACTATTACAATAAGAGAAAAGACATAGACCGGGCGCTGGAATACATGAAGAAGGCCTTCGAACTGGATTCTGCCTACTCCCGCTTCCTGCTGGAATACGACCAGCTGCGCGCAAAGGCAGGCATCTCCGTAGAAGAACGCCTGGAACTGCTTTCCGCCCATCTGGATCTTGTGACTGGCCGGGATGCGCTGTATGTAGAATACATCTCGCTTCTTAACTGCACCGGACAGTATGACAAGGCGCTGGAATGCCTGAACGGCCACCTGTTCCATCCATGGGAAGGCGGAGAAGGGAAAGTCAGCACCCAGTACCGCTATGCGCTGACGCAGAAAGCGCTGGGCCTTCTTGAAAGTGGCAATTATGATGAAGCCATCCGGCTTCTTGAGGCCACGAAAGTATATCCAAACAATCTGGGAGAAGGAAAACTTCCGAATGTCCAGGACAACATCGCCGACTATTATATCGGAAAGGCCTACCAGGCAAAGAATGACTCTGCTGCTGCCTGTGAGTATTTTGAAAAGGCTTCCACAGGACTGGATGAGCCATCCGGCGTCCTCTACTACAACGACCAGCCCTCCGACACCATTCTCTATCAGGGTCTGGCCAATGAAGAACTGGGCAACACGGCTGCAGCGAAAAAATGCTACCATCAGCTTCTGGCCTTTGGAAAGAAACACATTTTCGACGAAGTGACCTATGACTATTTTGCCGTGTCACTTCCGGAAATCGAAGTATTCCCTGACAATATCAAAGAGCGCAATGATATCTACTGCCGCTATTTGATGGCATTGGGCCACATCGGCCTGGGCGAGAAGGATGAGGCAGACGCTCTGCTTCATGAGATCCTTCGGTTAAAAGCCGACTACCAGGGCGCGATCCGTCATCTTCCAATGACTGAATAAAGCAAGCCTTAGAACCTATATCGATCATCCCAAAAAGGGACACGGCGATCATACGCCGTGCCCCTTTTTATTATCGATTCTTATGCTCCGTCTCTCTGCGGCTTACTTCCCGCCGCTTTTTTCGAATTCAAGTTCCAGCAGTTCCCCAAAAGATTGGATCGCAACATGCTCTTCTTCCACCTGGCCGAAGCCATATGCCGCGAATATCATAGGAATCCCCGCCTCTTTGCACGCATTGGCATCTCCCTGGGTGTCGCCTACATAGATGGCTTCCTTGATTCCATTTCGCTCCATGATGATGCGGATATTCTCGCCTTTTAACTTTCCGGTGTCTCCCGGGCAGGTATAATCTGCAAAATATTCTCCAAGTCCGGTATTCTTAAGAAAAGCTTCTATGTAGCCGGACTGGCAGTTGCTGACGATAAAGAGCTTATACTTTCTGCTCAGTTCGCGAACCGTCTCTGCCATCTGGTCATAGACGATGCAGGGTGCTGTCTCTACCCATTTATTCTCATATTTATAGAGATGGTCTGCCAGTCTCTCCTGCTCTTTTTGCGCAAGTTCCGGGAACAGGTCGTCCATGATCTCCTCCAAAGGCTTGCCAAACTCCCGCTTTAGCTGCTCAGCCGTCAGCGTCCTGTCCATATCCGTCTGTTCCTTGATTGCCTGGTTCCAGGAATATGCCACTTCTTCCGTGGAGTCCCACAGGGTTCCGTCTACGTCAAATATAATTCCTTCTATCATTGGGTCTGCTTTCTCCTCTATCTATTGTTTTTCCCATATTATAATCTCTAGCAAAGGATTCCGCAATATCTGAAGGACTTTTAGAACACTACGATTCCTTTTTTCAGTACCTGCTTATTCATTGCCTTGTCATAAGCCTCGATCACATCATCAAAAGAGAAGTAATCGGATATGTAGTCTTTCAGGTCGATCTTCCCTTCCCGGATCCACTGGATCACTTCGCTGTGCGCAGCTGCCTCTTCATCTTTGCGCGGGAACTGCTGAAAATTAAGCACCCAGTTATAGTCGGCCTTACTGAAGTCAATGTGCATCTCTTCTTTTCTTGGGACTCCATAACAGCAGATCTCTCCTCGGTCACAGATCAGGCCCATGGCGTCATTTACCACATCTTCAGAGCCTACCGCGTCGATCACGAACGGCACTCCTTGCGGAAACATGTCCCGGATCTCCTTGGTAATATCGCATTCCTTGCTGTTCAGCGCTATGTCCGCACCGCCATCCAGCGCGTTCTTCCTCTTAGGCTCATTTCTCGCGATCGCAATCACCGGATTGGCTCCTACCATCTTGCACATCTTAATGAAGGTAAGCCCCACCGGGCCGCATCCAAATATTACCACCGGCTTATCCTTCTCAATGCCGAAGTACTTTACATTGCTTAACACTTCTCTCAAGGTGATCAGCATGACGGCATCCACCGGATCGATATCGTCAGGAATGATACACTGTGCCTTTGCCAGATCAGGCACCTCTCCTTCCTGGTACGCCGCAGCATCATTTACCACGCAGTACTCGCTCAACGCTCCCCATGCAGAGCCATAAGGTCCCAGATGTTCCGGATCCGGATCTACGAAAGGAAGCAGCACCTTGTCCCCAACCTTAAGCCCGGTTACTTCCTCGCCTACTTCTACCACTTCTCCTACATTTTCATGCCCCAGCATAAGCGGATACATCTCTTGCGTAACTCCCTTAAAGGCTTTTTTCATCAGATGAATATCCGTTCCGCAGATACCGTTTGCAATCGTCTTGGTCAAAGCCTGCTTCGGGCCGTATTTGGGCTTCGGAACTTCCTGGACGGACAAAGAGCCATCCTTATTTACAAGTACTGTTTTCATATTGATCCTCCTTATTGACTTTCTTTCATTTCATTCATTCCTATAATATCTGGCAGAATTCCACCTGCTGACCGGTCGGCGCGCCAATCTTGAAAAAGCGTACTCCCCGCTCCCACAGTCCCGGCAGTTCTTCAATCCCTTCCGTGGTAATCGTATAGCCCTGCTCCAGGCAATATTCATAATCCTTCTCCACGTCCTCCGACTCAAAGCAGTAGTGGTCGATCTTGCCATAGGCACCGGCATCTTCACCGTCCTCGGACGGAAATATCTCATAGATGCATCCTTCCTTATTCCGGATAAATTTGATGTCATTTCCATTTGGCGCCTTAAACTCACCGATTTTCTCAAATCCCAGTACATCCACATACCATGCGACCGTAGCATCCACATCTCTGGACGCCATGCCCAGATGGCCAAGTCTTCTGTCTTTAATCATAAAATAACCTCCTTTTCCACATTCGTCCGTTTCCATTTCTCTTTTCTTATATACCTATGTTACTACATAATGAATTGATTTTATTTTACCATTATTAAGGCTCTTTGTCCAGTGGATTCCCGGAGTTCCCCTTTCACTTTTTCACAATCTTTCTTAAATATTTGATTTACGCTTTTCAAACGCTCTAATATATATTACAATATAACTATGTAATAACATAACTATATTAAATTTAGGAGGTTTTTATTATGATAGCATCTAGAACCATGTCTTTCGGCTCACCCGGAAGATATATCCAGGGACCTGGAGAAATCCGCCGTCTTGCACAGCATACAGCAAAATATGGAGACAAGGTGTTCGCAGTCATTGACCCATTCTTCTATGACAGCCTGACGCCTCAGCTGACGGCGCAATATGAGGAACACCATGCTCAGTTTACCAGCATTCCTTTCGAGCACGAGGTGACCGAAGAACGGATCGCCGCCATTGCCAGAAAAGCGGCGGAGGCTGGCGCTCAGATGATTATGGGCATTGGAGGCGGTAAGACTCTGGACACTGCAAAAGGGGCGGCTAACACGCTTAAGCTGCCGGTTGTCATCGTTCCCACCAGCGCTTCCACCGATGCCCCAACCAGCGCGCTTTCCGTCATCTACAAAGAGAATCATGAGCATTCCCATTCGATCAACTATATTAAGAGCCCTGATATCGTCATCATCGACAGCGAAATCATTGCCAACGCGCCGGTTCGGTTCCTCGTATCCGGAATGGGCGATGCGATGGCTACCTTATTCGAAGCAAAGGCAAACGCCGCTTCCAACAGCCCCAATTACATCTGTCAGGAGGCCGGCGCCTTCCGCAGGACAAAGGTTGCGATGACGATCGCGGAATTATGCTATGACACCATTCTGGAATACGGCGTCGCCGCAAAGATTGCCAACGAGCAGCACGTCGTTACAGAAGCCTTGGAAGCCGTCATCGAGGCCAACACTTTAATGAGCGGCCTGGGCTTCGAGAATACGGCCTGCGCCTGCGCCCACGCTGTAGGCGACGGCATCACCGCAACGCCAAACGGAACCAAGACCCTCCACGGAGAAAAAGTCGCCTTCGGCACCTTATGCGAGCTGGTTGCCGAAAATGCCCCTTCCGAAATCGTTGAAGAGTACATAGCCTTCTGTATGGAAGTCGGACTTCCCACCACTCTTAAAGACCTGCAGGTAGAACTGACCGAAGAAAACCTTCAGCTGATCGCAGACAACGCCTCCCTGACCGAACTCGTCCGCGAGCCCTACGAGATCACAGGCGAAATGCTGAAAAACATCGTAAAAGCCGCCGACGCCCTAGGCCGCTACTACCAAGCAGACTAGCCCCGCCAGCGGCTGTCCTCCTGCTGTCGTCCTCTTCCAAGCCCCGATTTCCCCTCAAAGCGAACTTGCATTAGAACGCGCACAGACTGGGGAGGGGCGGTTCTGGAGCGGATACCGTCGAACAAGCCTTTTGAATCTTGTTACTGAAAAGACCGTCCAAACCTGGTATGGATATTTTATCACCAATAAAATATCCAAGAGCCTCTGAGATGCGAAATTCTTTCAGAATTTCACGTCGAATAGGCTCGGCTGCCAAGTTTGGACGGTCTTTGAAGTTACAAGTTCAAGGCGAAGAGAGCCGGAATCCTCTCCGGTTCCGCCCCTCCCCCGTCGTCCTCTTTCTCAATCCGCAATTTACTTCCCAAGAATCATTACACCGCGCTCTCGCTCCTATCGGTCGCAATCTGCAGCAGAACAGCCGCAATGATAATACATCCTTTCACGATTTCCTGCGGATAGGCTGGTACGCCTTTCAAGTTCATGATGTTGCTGATCAGCGCAATGATCAGCGCGCCGATCACTGCTTTTACAACATTTCCTTTGCCGCCTGCAAGACTTGCGCCGCCGATGACGCAGGCTGCGATCGCATCAAGCTCGCCGCCTTTTCCAAGCGTAGATGACGCGGTCTGCGTTCTGGACGCAATAAACATTCCGGCAATCGAAGCAAGGAATCCTGAAACTACATAGCAGGAGCATACATACTTCTTTACATTGATACCCGCAAGCTGTACGGCAGTGCTGTTGGAGCCGCAGGCAATCACGATACGTCCATAGGAGGTATATTTCTGTACAAGCGCGATAATGATGATGATGATCACGCATCCAATCACGATGGGGTAGCCAAAGTCCTTGCTGGCCATCGCTTTAACGGCTGCCACATTAGAGCAGCGTACCGGGGCGCCTTCTGATACGATTAAGGCTGCCCCGTTACCAATCGACAGCGTAGCCAGAGTCGTTACAAATCCCTGCATCTTGCCATATGCCACGAGAATACCATTCAGAAGCCCCATAGCGATGCCAACTAGAATTGCTATCAGGAAGGCTACCGCAAGGCTCACTTCGTGGTCTCTCATCAGAACATAGGCACAGGAAGAAGATAATGCCGTTACCGCGCCTACGGAAAGGTCAATGCCCCCTGTCAGGATGACGAACAGCATGCCAAGCGCCACGAGGATCGGGCCGGACTGCTGAAGGCAGATATTCATTAAGTTGACCGGCTGCAGGAATGTGCTTGACATCACCGCGCACACGATAAACAGTATCAGAAATATAACATATGTATTATTCGTAATCAAAAAATCTTTTATATTTATTTTCTTTTTTTTCCATAGTTAGACCCCCATCGCAAATTTAATCAATGTTTCTTCAGACAGTTCATCCTTGCCGACCTCGCCTGAGATCTTCCCATTACGCATGACCATTACGCGGTCGCACATGCCAATGACCTCCGGCATTTCAGACGATATCATGATCACCGCAACGCCCTTTTCCGCAAGCGTATTGATTACCTTGTATATCTCCGTCTTAGCGCCTACATCGACTCCCCTGGTAGGTTCGTCAAAGACAATACATTTACAGTCCGCCGCAATCCATTTCGCCAGCGCCACCTTCTGCTGGTTGCCGCCGGACAGGCTGTTGGCATTATCTTCCGTATCGCCGTATTTCGTCTGTATGCTTGCCAGGACATCTTTGACAAACGCCTTTTCAGACTTATGATTGATTATGCCGCCTTTCGTAATTCTATCTAAACAGGCAAGCGTCGTATTCATACGGATACTCTGCTCCAGCAATAATCCCTGTTTCTTTCTGTCTTCCGGAAGAAGGCCGAACTTTTCCTTGATGGCGGCACGGGGGCTCTTCCAGCTTACTTCCTTTCCAAAATAATAGACCTTGCCGGACTCTTTCTTATCTGCTCCGAAGACAGCCCGCATCGTCTCCGTTCTTCCGGCCCCTACAAGCCCGTTGAATCCGAGTACTTCCCCGGCTTTTACTTCAAAACTAACGCCCTGCACCATCTTTCCTGCGTGCAGATCTTCCACCTTCAGGACGGTGTCGCCGATCTTCGCATTCCTCTTCGGAAACATATCGGTCATCTCCCGTCCTACCATCAGGTTAACCAGCCTCTGCTTATCGAATCCCGACGTCTCCACTGTATCTACATAAGTACCATCCTTGAGAACCGTGATATGCTCGCTTAACTGAAAGATCTCTTCCAGACGGTGCGAAATATAGATCACGCTTACGCCCTGATCCTTTAGCTTATGGATGACTTCAAATAGTTTTTCTATCTCAGAAAATGTCAGAACTGCCGTTGGCTCGTCGAATACAAGTATTTTCGCGTCTCTGGTCAGACACTTGCAGATTTCGACCACTTGCTGGTATGCAACGCTCAGGCTGCCACATTTTGCATTCGGGTTAATATCGGAAAATCCTAGTTTTTCAAGCTGCTCCCTTGCATCCGCCCTTAACTTCTTCCAGTTAATCGTTGCCTTTCCTGCCGAGAGCTTATCTATAAAGATATTCTCCGCCACCGTCAAGTCCGGCGCGAGCATGAATTCCTGATAGATAATCGCAACGCCCAGATCCTTGGACTCTTTTGGATTTGTAATCTTGACTTCCCTGCCATCTATAAAAATCTGTCCGCTATCCCTCTGATATGCGCCAGACAAAATCTTCATCAGCGTAGATTTGCCGGCACCGTTCTCTCCTATAAGAGCATGAATCTCGCCAGGCTCAACTTTTAAAGAAACGTCTGTAAGAGCCTTAACTCCGCCAAAGCGTTTTGTGATATTTTTCATTTCAAGTCTATACTGCCCTTCCATACACTCACCTCCACACATGATCCAATGATTCAAAAAAAGTCCTCCTCGTTATAAGGAGGACTTAATGATTATTTAGAAGCCGTATTCATAACGCTCGTCAACATTGTCTTTGGTAACGCAGACAGCCTCTGTCATCGTTACTTCATCGTAGCTTTCCGGATCTTTTCCATCAACCAGGATTTCCTTTGCAATGTTTGTTGCCGTGATCGCTACCTGCCATGGAGAGTTCTCGCCTGTGCAGTAGTATTCGCCGGATTTGCACTCTGTTGTTCCATTTATGTAGTCATATGCTTCCAGCGCGCCATCCGCTGCCGCTACATAGTGGATGCCTGTAAGTCCCGCGTCATCTGCTGCCTGCATGCCGCCGAATAACATCTGGTCATTCTCTGCAAACATGGTGTTAAGCTTGTCCTTCGTCTTTACCACAAGGTCATTGGCATCGTTCAAAATATCATTTACTGTCCAGTTGCCCCAGCCCTGTCCAGCGATGGTGAATTTTGCTTCTTCGTTCGTGTAAGAGCCCTTATTCAGTAACTGGTCATCAGCGTCTTTCGTCAGCTTCCATGCTTCGTCTTCGGAGATTCCAAGCCTCTGCTCCAGAACGCCGCAGATCAGTCCCTGGCGTCTCTCTGTTCCTGCAACATTTCCTTTTTCGCCGGAAAGCATGATGGAGTAGATCTCCTCATCGCCCATAGATTCTGCAAATGATTTGCCGCAAAGACGTCCATTCTGCTTATTGTCAGAATATACGGTGGTCACGCAGTAACTTCCGTCATTCACGCCAGAGTCGATATTGATAACCGGAATTCCTGCATCATGAGCGGCCTGCTCATCTGCGATTACGTTGTCCGGGTCAATACAGTCGCAGAAGACCATATCATACTTCTGAGAAATAAATGTCTCGAAGTTTTCAGACTGTTTTGCAACATCCATATCCGCATTCAGCACGACTACATCAGAAGCCTTGTCAACAAGTCCGATCTCTGCGCATTTCTCCTGAACTGCTTTGGTCAATGTTACGAAGTAAGGACCATCCTGGGTCTTCATGGCAATGCCAATCTTGTACTTGCCACCTTTGTCGTCACTCTTCTTCGCATCTTTGGAATCGTCGGAGCCTTTATCTGATCCTCCGCATCCAACTGCCATCGACGCTACCATTGCTACACATAGCAGCACGCCCAATAACTTTTTCTTCATACTTTTTTTCCTCCTTTTTTGTTTTACGTATATATTTCTAACGTTGTTATATCATGATGTTATAACATTGCTTCATATTTGTCAACAACTTTTTCTCCATATAACGATCATTTTTTATGAAAAATAACGTTAATAAAAAGACAATCTTTTTTATTTTTTAGTTATTTTCACTGTTTTATTTTCTCATTGGTCGCATTTTATTGTGCAATATAGTCATTTTTTAATATTGTTTTGATTTTTCTAACTTTATAAAAAACAATGACGGGCACCTATACATTTCTGTACAGATGCCCGTTCCTTCTTTCTTCTTTTATACGCATGTAAAACATCCATCTACGATAATGTCCGTTCCTGATGTAAATGAGGCTGAATCAGACAGCAGGTAGATGACTGCTCCGCACAGTTCATCCGGCGTGCCATACCTTCCATATGGCGTAAGGTCCATCCAGCGCTCCTGCCAATCCGGATTCACATGGCATGTCAGTTCCGTGTACATATATCCAGGACTGATGCAGTTTACGCGGATTCCGTCCTTACAATATTCTACCGCGAGAGACTTGGTCATCTGAATGACCGCTGCTTTTGACGCATTATAAGATGCCTGCTCCTGAGGCCAGTTTACAATGTGGCCGGACATAGATGCCGTATTGCAGATGGCCCCCTTCTTTCCCTTCCCCTTCAGATACCTGGCAAATTCAGACGCCATATAATATTCTCCGTTCAGATTCACATTGATTACCTTGGCCCACTCTACCGGCGTTACGTCATAGGCAGACTTATGTAATACGATGCCCGCATTGTTAAACAGAAGATCCAGCCCGCCCATATCAGCATCCGCCTGCTCGATCGCGGCCTTTACCTGAACCGGATCCGTGACATCCACGCCATAGGCTGCCGTCTTCTTTCCTGTAGCCTCTGCAATTTCTTTTGCGGTCTTTCTGGCCTTTTCCTCCTGCATATCAAAGATGGCGATGTTGGCTCCGACTTCCGCCATGCGCATAGCAACCACGCTTCCGATCCCCTGCGCGCCTCCTGTAACAATTGCTGTCTTTCCTTCTAATGAAAATAATTTTTCCAGTGCGTTCATGTTTTCTCTCCTTTACTGTTTCTAGTTTCTAGTTGTTCACAATTTTATTATGTAGTTATGTTATAACATTATCTTCTATTTGTCAACATTCTCATTTGGCAAGATGGATATTGACATTTTTCTATAATCGCAATATAATGTTACTATGTAATGACATTGTTATGCAAGCACATTGCGAAGCGAGATTTACAACTACTAATTAATAAGAAAGGATGATTAATCCAATGGCAAATGTATATCAACCAGCAACTGCACCAACTCTATATTTTATCGGCGTTACCACTGGACAGTCTTCCATTATGAAAGTGTTCCCCAAATGGGCCGATGCACTTGGATTAAAGGATGCTGTCATCAAGGGGATTGATTTCGCCCCTCATTCTTCTGCAGAGGAGTACCGGGAAGCCGTCACTTTTATCAAAAATGATCCGCTCTCTCTTGGAGCGCTCGTCACCACTCATAAAATCGACTTGTTCAACACCTGCAAGGACTTATTTGAATATGTGGATCCTTATGCCGAGAGATTGGGAGAAGTCTCTTCCATTTCCAAAAAAGGCGGAAAACTCTGTGCTCATGCCAAAGATCCTATTTCCAGCGGAATGGCGCTTGAAAACTTTGTTCCAGCCAACTATTGGACCCAATACGACGGGGATGTGCTGCTGCTTGGAGCAGGCGGAAGCACTCTTGCTATGTCCGTATATTTTGCGCAGGAGCAGTTCGGCGCTAACGTTCCTAAGCGTATCATCATCGCTAACCGAAGCGTTCCGAGACTGGAGTCTGCACAAGCCATTCTCGACGGAATCAATCCAAAGATTCATTTTGAATACATACACAATCCTACGCCTGCGGATAACGACAAGACGCTGGCTTCCCTGAAGCCCCACTCTCTTATCGTCAACGCCACAGGATTAGGCAAGGACGGCCCAGGATCTCCCCTGACGGATGACTGCGTATTCCCGGAGGACAGCCTGGTATGGGAAATCAATTACCGCGGAGACTTGCTTTTCAAGCGCCAGGCCGAAGCGCAGGCACAATCCAGGCGGCTCCACGTGGAAGATGGCTGGATCTACTTCATTCACGGATGGACCCAGGTGATCTCCGAAGTATTTCAAATCGACATCAAGGGCGAACTGCTTGAGAAATTAAGCGAGATTGCCAAATCATAAGGAGGCATAAGACAATGAATCAATTTAATTGGGATACCAGTTTCCAGGTAGATTTCGACCTTGTGACAGGACTTTCAAAGACCGCCGAAACTACCAAACGATATCTTTCACAGATGAAGGATATGTACTATGACGCGGATGCCGTAAATGAGGTATTAAAAAGCGGCGATCCCCTGGTCTATGAGTTTCATGAACTGGGATGTCCGGAGCGGGCCGGGGATCTGGCATTTGGAACCACGATCCTCTACCCTGGAATCATCGGAAATGAATACTTTATGACCAAGGGACATTTCCACACCATCCTTGATACCGCGGAGGTATATTATACCCTGGATGGAGAGGGCTATATGGTTATGGAGAATCCGGAGGGAGATACCATGGAACTTCCTTTGAAAAAGGGCGAGGCTCTCTACGTGCCCAGGCGTTACGCGCACCGGTCAGTCAACACGGGAACTGTGCCGCTTGTAATGTTCTATACCTTTGCGGCGGATGCCGGACACGATTATGGCACCATCGAGACCAAAGGCTACCGCAAGTTAATTGTCCGGGACGCAGGCAAGCCATCCGTCATAGACAATCCTCATTGGAAATAGGGAAGATATTATGAAAGAAATTATCACCGTTACCGGGCGGATAGCCCCGGAAGAACTAGGCTTCTGCCAATGCCATGAGCATATCGCCATGAGCAAAGGCATATCCTATCAGATCAATCCAGCACTATGCATGGATGATATGGAAAAGAGCCTGGAAGAAGCAAAGCGTTTTCATCTGGCAGGAGGCCAGTCTTTCATAGAAGCCCAGCCATGCGGCGCAAACCGCATGGCTTTAGAACTTAGAAGACTTTCGGAGGACTCCGGCGTGCATATCATTGCCTCCACCGGCTTCCATAAACTGTGCTTCTATCCAAAAGAGCACTGGATCCGCACCCTGCCTCCTTCTGATCTGGAAGAAGTATTCGTGCGGGAGCTGACGGAAGGAATGTTTGTCGATGCCGACCAGGGAATGCCGCAGACTCCGTGCGATGCCAGGGCTGGCATCATCAAGACCGCTTATGACACGGAAGAATTAAGCCCGCGCTACAAGGAACTGTTCCGGGCCGCCGCCAGGGCCGCCCTGCGCACCCATCGCATCCTCATGATCCATGTGGAGCAAGGAACGAATCCAGTGCTGCTCCAGGATTACTTGCTGAACCTCGGCATCCGTCCACAGGATCTGATGTTCTGCCATATGGACCGCGCCTGCCCGAATCTGGAACTTCACAGACGTATCCTCTCCAAAGGCTCCTACCTGGAATTTGACACTATCGGACGCTTCAAGTATCACAGCGATGCGCATGAAATTCAGTTATTCAAGGCTCTGATAAACGCCGGATACGAAAGCCAGCTGCTGTATTCGCTGGATACCACCCGTACGAGGCTCAGATCCTATGTACCGGATGCCATAGGACTTGATTACATTCTTACCGTATTCAACCAGTTATTAAGAGATTCCGGCGTTTCCGCGGAAACCATCCATCTGATTTCCGTCGAAAACCCGAAACGTATATTAACCCAGTAATATGCGCCTGCATATTACATCCATTACAAGGAGCGAATCATTATGAGTGAAACAAATCTATTCGAACAAGTTGCCGCAAAAAAAATCATTCCCGTTGTCAAATTAGACCGCGTATCGGATGCAAAGCCTCTTGGGGAGGCATTGTGCAAAGGCGGGCTGCCTGTGGCGGAGGTCACCTTCCGTACCGGAGCCGCTGAAGAATCCATCCGCATTATGAGAAAGGAATTTCCTGACATGATGGTTGGCGCAGGCACAGTCCTGAATGTGGAACAAGCCAGACGCGCGCTGGACGCTGGCGCGACATTCCTGGTAGCCCCGGGATTTTGCCGGTCTGTCGTGGAATTTGCGATAGACAATCATCTTCCAGTCTTTCCAGGAACCTGCACCCCATCCGAAGTAATGGCCGCAATGGAGTATAATCTGCCGGTAGTAAAATTCTTCCCTGCCGTACAATGCGGAGGACTTGGAACGATCAAGGCGCTTGCAGCCCCATTTCCGTCCCTGAAGTTCATGCCAACCGGAGGAATCAACGCTTCGAATGTACTGGAATTCCTGGCTTTTGATAAGATTATCGCCTGCGGAGGCAGCTGGATGGTAAAAGACAGCCTTATTAACGAAGGAAACTTTGAAGAGATCGCGCGTCTGACCGCCGAGGCGGTCACGCTCGTATCCAGATAACGTATCCGCAAGCAACAATGACAGGAGGCACGCTTATTATGAGAATATTAGTTACGCCAACTTCTTTGCAGCCTGGCAAAGGCTCTAAGGCGTTGGAAACCTTAAAAGCATTTTCCGATGATCTTGTATTCAACGAACTCGGCCGTCCTCTTACAGAGGACGAGCTGATTCCCTTATTAAAAGACTGCGACGGATACGTTGCCGGGCTGGATTCTATCACCCAGAAGGTAATAGATGCCTGCGGCCATCTCAAGGTCATCTCCCGTTATGGCGCGGGTTATGACCGCGTGGATATTGCGGCCGCCAAGGCAAAAGGCATCCCGGTTGCAAACACGCCTGGCGTCAACGCCGAAGCCGTGGGAGAGCTTACATTTGCCCTGATCCTGGCCGTGGCAAGACGCATTCCCTATCTCAATGATTCCACCAGAAATGGGGAGTGGGTACGCAGCACCGGAATGGAACTGAAAGGAAAGACGATCGGAATCATGGGACTTGGCGCCATCGGCAAAGTAACCGCCCGCTGCGCCAAAGGATTCGAAATGAACGTCATTGCCTATGACCCCTTCATCAATGAGGCCTACTGCGCCGAACACGATATCGGCATACGCGCTTTTGATGAACTCGTGCAGCAGGCGGATGTCATCGCCCTTCACCTGCCCCTCATGGATTCAACCAGACATTTGATCAATAGAGAAGCCATTGCCAATATGAAGCCAGGCACGATCCTTATCAACGCTTCCAGAGGTGGCATCATCGATGAGGCTGCCGCTTACGAGGCACTAAAGTCAGGAAAACTTGGCGGCCTGGGACTCGACGCTTTTGAAATCGAGCCTCCTACAGGCTCCCCGCTGTTCGAGCTTAACAACGTGGTGGTAACGCCCCATACAGGCGCTCATACCCAGGAGGCCACCGATCATATGGCCAGCGGAGCAATCAAGAATCTGATTGATATCTTAAGCGGAAATGAATGCCCATATATTGTAAATAAGTAAAGTAAGACGTCCCGGAAGTAATTCTAATAACTTCCGGGACGTCTTACTTCATATATTCACATTTCAGGATTACAAATGTCTTGCCATCTTCTTAAATGCATCTTCCAGCGCAAAATAGCAGGTTTCAAAGGCCTCTTTCACGGATCCATACGCTTCTACTGCCCCGGAATCCGGAGTATGTACGGATTCAATATTGATGAATCTGTCGATAGCGGTAAAGTCTTTAAAGATCCCCCGTTCCCACGCCGCCGATCACCGCCGCGCCCATGGAACTGCCTTCTTCCAGGAGGGATGGAACCTTGATCCTGGCATTGTATATATCTGCCATGATCTGCCTCCACACAGCCCCCTTGGCTCCGCCCCCCACTACCGTGATCTCCTTGATATCCATCTGCGTCCTCAGAATATCAAGGCAGATGGAAAGGTTCATGGTGACGCCTTCCAGCACGCTTCTTAGCAAATCGCCCCTGATGGTTTCCGGCTTGATGCCGATCCAGGCGCCTTTCGCGTCCGGGTTCCAGCGAGGCGCGCGCTCTCCCAGCAGGTATGGCAGGAAGATGAGCCCGTTTGCTCCCACCGTGCTTTTTTCAATCTGTTCATTCATATAGGTATATGGAGAGGTTCCTTCTTCTTTTGCCTTATAGGATTCCATGCTGCAAACCGTATTCTTCAGCCAGTTATATGCCCCTCCCGCATACTGCATGGTTCCGTTTGGCGCGTACATACCCGGAATCACATGCGCCCAGGTTACCGTGCGCATCTGCGCATCAAAGATCGGCTTCTCTGCCGTCGTCGTAATCCATGCGGATGTGCCCATGCAGCAGTAGGTCTTGCCCGGCGATATGGATCCGCATCCGATATTCGCCACGACTCCGTCTCCTCCGCCCATAACGACCGGCGTTCCTTCTGCCAGGCCTGTCGCCCGTGCCGCTTCTTTTGTCACGCCGCCAGCCACGAAGGTGGAAGGCTTGATCTGCGGAAGCTTATCTGGGTCAATCCCTGTAATCTTCAATATTTCTTCCGACCACTGGAACGTTTTCAAGTCAAAGCACGCGACGCTGTTGGCATCGGAAGGCTCTGTGTAAAACTTCCCGGTCAGCTTAAATACGATATAATCCTTCGCATTGAGAGTCTTGTAGGTCTGCTCGTATATCTCAGGCTCGTTGTCCCGCACCCACATTAATTTCTGGATTCCGTAGGACGCTGTATTTCGGTGTCCTACGATATGGTAAAAATCCTGCTGGCTGATATGCTCTTCAATCTGTGCCACCTGCTTCTGCGCCCTCTGGTCCGCCCAGATAATCGAGGGGCGAAGCGGCGTTCCGTTTCGATCTACGCACAGGCATCCCATCATCTGGCCGCTGAAGCTGATCGCGCCGATCTCTCTGGGATCAACCCCTGTAGACTGGATCAGGCTGCTGCTTGTCCTGCATACTGCGTTCCACCAGTCATCCGCATTCTGCTCCACCCATGTATCATTAAAATAGTGGGCATCATACGAAAACACTTCGCTCTTTATCAACCGTCCGTCCTCTGAAAATAATGTGGCCTTGTTCCCTGAAGTCCCAAGGTCATGTGCCAAGATATACCTCAACCGTCTGTTCCTCCTTAACTTTTATTCTCCGGAAACACGGTTACCTCAAATTTATTACGGTCCCCGCGATATCTGGACAAGGTATATTCGATTGGCTTTCCAAATGCGTTATATCCAATGGAAACAAAATATTGAATGGGCTTTCCCCGCTTCATATCCAGCAATTTCACATCTTCTGCCTTAGCCTCTATGGCTTCCACCGTACGCTCGATCCTGAATATCCTTGTCTCGTCCTTCTGTGAAAGAATGCTGTATAACTGTTCTTTTACCAAGTCATGGCTTAATAAGAAATCACATTCTTTGTATGGAAGGTAGGTCTTCGTAGTTACGATGGGTTCGCCGTCTGCCATTCGTTTCCGGTACAAAAAGATGACGGAGTCGCTTTCCCTTAGTTCCAGCGCCTTCAGGACCGAATCCTCAGCCTCCGTCCCCTTAAGCGTCTTTAGTTCCAGCACTTCCGTACTCGGCGTCATGCCCGACCGGTACATCTGGTCATTAAAACTTTCAATCTTGCGTATGAATTCCTGGGTGATCTTTGGCTGGGCCACAAAAGTCCCTTTGCTCTTCACCCGGTACAGACGTCCTTCCTGAACCAGTTCTGTAATAGCCTGTCTTACCGTAGTCCGGCTGATCTGGAATGCGTCGCTGATTTCCTTCTCCGTGGGGATCAAGTCTCCGCTCTTATAACGTCCTTCTTTGATCTCCGCCAAAATCAGTTCCTTCAATTGAAAATATAATGGAATCGGAACCGACTTATCAATTCTATTTGTCTTGTCTAACATTGCAATATCCTCCTGATATTCGAATATATTTGATTAAGGATATTGTAACATATTGGAAATTCTCCCGCAAGCATATCGACCACTTTGTATAATCGTAACTATGTAATGATATTATAACATAATACAGGCGGAATTCAATGATTTTTTCAGTATTTTTTTCGTTTATAATGTTTTCCATCCTCTTGTCTTACCAAAAAGTACATGATATAATTATTGTTATAACATTACTATCTTGTAACCTGATAAAATAAGATTATGGAAAAGGAGTTATCAGCATGGCAAAAATGACACAGGCAATTATGACGGAACCAGGAAATATCATCTACCAGGAGGTGGATATCCCCGAGGTGAAGCCGGATCAGATCAAAGTAAAGATGAAGCGGATCGGAATCTGCGGATCCGATATACATGTCAATCACGGAAAGCACCCTTATACCAGCTATCCAGTCGTCCAGGGACACGAAGTCAGCGCAGAGGTGGTGGAGACGGGCAAGGATGTGACAAACTGCAAGGTAGGCGACAAAGTGACCATTCAGCCACAGGTGGTATGCGGCAAGTGCTATCCTTGCACGCACGGAATGTACAATGACTGCGAAGTACTGAAGGTCATGGGATTCCAGACTACCGGAATGGCCAGCGATTATTTTGTAGTAGATGCCAATAAGGCGCTGGTACTTCCAGAAGAGATGTCCTGGGATCATGGCGCGATGATCGAGCCGCTGGCTGTCGCTGTCCATGCCGTACGCCGCTATGCCGCTGACATGACCGGTAAAAAGGCTGTCGTGCTGGGCGGAGGACCAATCGGCAACCTCGTTGCACAGACCGCAAAAGCGCTGGGCGCAGAGGTCGTGCTTCTATCAGAACTCAGTGCTTATAGGCTTGATACCGCTAAGAAGTGCGGGATCGCCACGGTCAATCCGTCTGAGGAAGATCTGCTTGAAGCCATCATCGAAGCTTGCGGGGAAGACCGGGCTGATGTCATCTTCGAATGTATTGGAATCAACCCAACCATGAAGCAGGCGATCGCATATGCAAGAAAGGGAAGCCATATCGTAGTCGTAGGCGTATTTGGAGATCTGGCCACCGTAGATATGGCAGCCGTCCAGGATCACGAACTGACGCTTCTTGGAAGCGCGATGTACCGGGAAGAAGACTACATCAAGGCAATCGAGCTGGTGGCCGCCGGAAAGATCGAATTCGAGGCCTTGATCACCCACCGTTTTGGATTCCGGGAGTTCAAGAAAGGATATGATACCATCGACCTGGAAAAGGACAAGGCTATGAAGGTCATGATCAACATGGAAGCATAATTCTAAGAATGCCGCGCGTCAGGCCATGGGGCCTGCCACGCGGCATCTTTCGTCTATCTCTTGGCATCATTTACGTATTCAAAGGACGCATGGTTATCCACGATATCAAATATCTGGCTTCCCTTCTCCCAAAGTTGGTATCGGATCCTGCATACAGGGCTTTCTCTTATAATCCTCGTCATGCTGCCCTGCCGCGGCGCGCTCAGCCCATAGGACCGCTCTCCCAGCTTGGTCACCTTTAAGCACAGTTTTCCTTGTCTTACTACCGCTTCGCTGGCGCTAAGCCTTGTAACTTTCGCCCCCAGATAGGTGGCAAGCCGGTAGGTCCGTCCCGGAACCTCTATCTGGCAGATGCATCCTCGGAAGCACCACCTTCCAATCGGTACGTCAGCTACAGAAAGCATCAGGCTTCCTTTCTTTTTCTCCGTAAAGATACATTGCGTCCAGAGATACTCCTTTGGGAAAGAACTTCCCCAGTCTGTCTCTATATACCCCAGCCCCTCGTCCAGATCCACTTCCCTTCCATTTATCAGCAGCCCTCCTCTGGTTCTGTGCATCATGCTCAGAACGCCGTGATTGCATTCTAGAAACGGAACTCTTTTAAACGGCCCCATAATATCCTTCTTTAACTTGGCAAACGGGCCATAAGAGATATTTCCATAGACGGATACGTCTTTGTTCTTCAGATTGACCCAGATGCCTTTTTCCGTAAACAGGTTCTCCCCGATCATCACCCGGAAGCGTCTTCTCTCGATCGTACATTGGGAGGCGGGATAGGAAAAGCACCAGGAGCCTTCTTCTGTTATCATTTGTATAGATGCCGTCCATTTCCCCTGCTCATCCGCGTGGATCGCTGGGATGAAGGCAATCATCCTGCCCTCTGCCTGGTGCTTCAGGTACCACCCTTCAAAATATGGATATTTTTTCTTCTTTCCATGATAATATCTTGTCACCGTCTATCGCCTCCTTTACAGATTCCTTTTTGTGCCGGGCCATCCAGCAGATTCCCCCGGGCATCAAATCTTGAGCCATGGCACGGACAGTCATACGTCCCTTCTTCCGGATTTAAGGACAGCTGGCATCCCATATGGGAGCATCGGGTTGTCCTGATGTTTTCTTTCGCGTCCGCGGAAAGTTTTGACGTGCCGGCAAGATTAGCCGCCGCATGGGCGCCTTCTAAGGCCATGTTCCCCATTCCCTTAAGGCCAGGCATTCTCTGGGGGGAGAATACCTCTTCATAGGGGCTGATTCTTCCGCATATCTGCTCGGAGAGAATCATGGCAGCCACCATAGAGGAGGTCATTCCCCATTTCTTAAATCCTGTGGCCACGTACCAGTTTTTCCTGCTGCCGCTGTATCTCCCAATATACGGAATATCGTCCAGGGGCATGCAGTCCTGCGCCGACCATCGGTAGGCTTCTTTGCTTTCCGGCCAGTACTCGCCCGCCCTTTTGATTAGCCGCTCATACTCCCCGCCATTCGGGTTCTCTCCGGTCCTGTGTCCTTCCCCGCCCACTAGCAGCATTCCTCCCGCGCTTCGAACCGACAGGCTTCCCGGATCGATGCCAAGATACATTCCTTCGGTCAAAGGCGCATTTTCAAGGGCGATCACATAACTGCGTTCCTGATGCATCCGCATAAAATAATGTCCCGGGATGATCGGGAACGGATAGTGGCATGCAAACACAATGTTGGAAGCCTTTACATTTCCGCGGTCTGTCTGCACCCCGTCAGAAGTCGCCTTTTGCACCTTCGTATGTTCAAATACTTCCACTTCCTCTGAAACGGCCTTTAAAAACTTAAGCGGATGGAACCTTCCCTGCCCGTCAAACCGGAGGGCTCCCTGAATCGGGAAAGGCAGTTCTGTCTTTTCCGTCCATCTTGCCGCGATCCCAAGTCTTACAGCCGCCATGAATTCATTATGAAGCCTTTGCCCCTGGTCCTGCGTATACAGATACGATGAGCAGTCCTCCCAGTCGCACTCGATATTCATCTTATGAATGACTGATCTGTATTCCTCGATCGCTTTTTCATTTGCCTGCGCATATTGGCGGGCCTGCTTCTCTCCCTTGGCCTTGATCAGGTCCGCATAGATCAGATCATGCTGGGACGTGACTTTGGCCGTCGTGTTCCTGGTCTGTCCGCTTCCAATACGCCCGGCCTCCAGAACGATGCATTCCTTCCCTTTCTGCTTCAGGAAGTATGCAGTCAGGATTCCCGCCATTCCTCCGCCAATGATCACCGTATCAATATTCATATCTCCCGGAAGGCAATGCCGTTCCCTGATCGTTGCCGTATCCATCCAGTAGGACTTATTTGTCATAGTCTTCACCTCTCAGATAGGATGCGCAGCAGCTGGTAAATATATGCAGCCGAAGAATATTTGAATTGTTTAAGACATGAGGGCATGTTATAATTTAACATATTATCTGTTAGCAAAAGGGATGGCTTTGCCAATATCTTCGTTCTCATACTTCAAGCCTGTAATGGACATGGTCACCTCCTTCAAGAGATGCAGGGATGTATATCACCTGTATGTCTGTTTCTTTATATAATGAACCAGGAGGTAAATTCATGAAAAATCGCATTTTATTAAAAACAAATTTATTTGTGTGCTTCGTAATCATCGTCGGATTCCTTCTGACCGCGATACTCAGTTACGAGTCCAACTACAGCACATCAATTAAAAATATCGAGCAAGTATCCACCTTGACATCAGAAGGAATCTACTATCAGATAAACTCTATGTTTACGAAGCCGGTAAACATTTCCATGACTATGGCCAATGATAACCTGTTAAGAGAGTTCCTCTCCAAAGAAGAGGGCCATCTCGATGATCCGGCTTATCTGGATACGCTTCAAGGGTATTTAAACTCTTACCAGGAAAAGTACCACTATGATTCCGTGTTTCTCGTTTCCGCCGCCACCTCACGGTATTACAACTTCAATGGCCTGGACCGGGTACTGGAAAAAGGGGATCCGGAAAATGCATGGTACTATGACCGTATGCTAGGATCAGACGATGAATATGGCATAAATGTAGATAATGACGAGGTGGAAGGAGCCGGCAATGCAATTACCGTCTTCGTCAACTGCAAGATACACAGGAATGACGGAACCCTCCTTGGCGTAGTGGGCGTGGGAGTGAGGATTGATTCCCTGCAGCGCACGCTGAAGAAGTATCAGGATCAGTTCAATATGAGCGCCTATCTGATCAATGACTCCGGCAAGATCGAAGTATCCCCCCAATATTCCGGCTATGAAGAAGTGAACCTGTTTGACATGGTCTTCCACGAGAAGGATAACAAGGAGCGAATCCTGTCCTGGAAGGAAGAAGGCACTGCCTTTAAGGCATGGAACCTGGACAAAAACGGAGAGAAGCAGAATTACATCGTGGCAAGATATCTCCCGGAACTCCAATGGCATCTGGTCGTAGCGAGGGATACTTCGGAATTGATGGAGAAACTGAGCCGGCAATTCATCCTCACCGTAACCGTCATCCTCATCATCCTTTCTCTGATCCTGCTGCTGATCACCCGCGTGATCCGGCGCTTTAACACGCAGATCGTACAATTGACCCAATCGGTAGAGGAAGAGCGGCGCGCGGTGTTTGAAAAGGCCACCGGGCAGATGTTTGAAAATATCTACGAGCTGGACGTTAGCAATAACTGTCCGGCCAACCAGGCTACGGAAGCGTATTTTGAAAGCCTGGGGGCTCCCCACGGCACCTCTTTTGATGAGGCGCTGCGCATCATCGCGCAAAAGCAGATCAAGGAAGAGTTCCGCCAGGGCTACATTGATACCTTCCTCCCGGAAAATGTAATGAAGGCATATGAACAAGGCATCGAAGGCCTTCAATATGAATTTATGACTACGAAAGACGGGGAGCATTACTACTGGATGCGGATCACGGCCCGCATCGTAAAATGGGAACTAGACCAGTCCATCCACATGCTGGTATACCGGCAGAATATTGATGCTGAAAAGCGGCAGGAACAGAAGATGCTAAGGCTGGCCCAGACCGATGAGATGACCGGCCTTCTGACGAAGACGGCCACTCAGCGTCGGGCTATGCAAGAACTTGCCAGTTCCCCGAATGACTGCTTCGCTTTCTTCATCTTTGACATCGACAACTTCAAGCAGGCCAATGACCTGTATGGCCATGCTTTCGGCGATTCTGTCATCCTGGCATTCGCCGCCACCATCCGGGATAATTTCCGGAGCAATGACATCTTAGGAAGAATCGGAGGAGACGAATTTGTAGCCTTTTTGCGAATACAGGATTATGAATGGGCAAAGCAGAAAGCCAGTTCCCTATGCAAGGCGCTCAGCAGCGAGCATGCCTGGGGCTCCATGACCTGGCACGTATCCGCAAGCATTGGAGTCGCTTTTTCGCCGCAGCACGGCACGGATTATGACACGCTCTACCAGAACGCAGACGCCGCGCTGTATGAGACCAAGGAACGCGGGCGCGGAGGCTACACGGTTTATCAAGAAAAAGGCCTTTCTAAGGGATCAGACTATCCGCCAAGCATGTAGCATGCCCGTCCACACAAGGACAAAATAATTGGCCAGCGCTTAACGACGCTGGCCTTTACTTTGTCCCCAATAACCGTAAGACAGATGTATTATTTTTCTAAAGAAAAATCAAGTTTGTCCCGTTCTGCTCCGTTCACAATAATCGCAATGGAATGGATGCCCGGATAATGCCTTCTTGTACTCAGATCTTTGAAAGAATGTTTTTTCTCATAAGATCTTTCCTCGTTTTCTTTTAATGTCACTTCTGATATCTTGAATCGTTTCCTGGATCTTCTTCCATTCGATTTCACATAATCAATCCCATATTCCAGTCTGGCTTTTACTTCTTTTTCTGCTAATACCGAGAACGAAAAAGCTATGCTATCCCCAATCGAAATCGATGTCTTGTCTAACACGAATTCCAACAGTTTTACGGACGCTGTATCGTCGAATTCAAAAAACGCCATTGCTTCGCTATCCGCCTTTTTAAGCAGGGTACGGCAGCCGTGCTTTACTATCCAGTCGGTATGATCGGTCATTCCATACCACTTCCTAGCTATGCCCAGCACCAGATCCGGATGTGTTTTTGAGATATCGTTCAAATTATTCGCAACGCTCTTTCTAACATAGGCGGAGGAATCATTTTTTAACTGTTCTAATATGGGGATGATGGGCGTGGGATCCTTTTTAAAACTGTCCAGCACCTGTCCCCAGGGCAGCTGCGGACGGCAGCCCTCGCTCGCCAGCCTTCTTACGTGTTCGCTTTCATGCTTAGACCAGGCATACATCTGAGCCATCATGCGTGTTTCATCTTTTCGCAGAAATGCTCGCACCGCGAACTCGGCAGACCAATATTGCGTAGTTCTTTCCAGCGCATTGATCGATACTTCCCAGTCCTCCAGTCCGTATACTTCAATAAAATCAGGAAAGAAATAAGCGTATGAGAATCCGTGAACCGCTTGTTCAAGAATTTCCAGCGCCTTTTGATATTCCCGGGGCAACAGTACGCCCAAATTCGTGCTTATTTTTCTGCACCTTGCTTTTAATTGCAGATCATCCCACGTCTCATCTATCGTCATCTCTAAGAACTCGTCTGCCTGAAAGGAAGGATAGATCTCCTTGATGGCGATTGCAACTGCATTAAGCGACTCATAATCATACATGTTCTTCAATGGTTCCGACAATCTGATATCCTCCTTCCATATAAATTCCTGGATTGTTAAATATTATAGCCCTTTTCAGTTCCTAACGCAACAGAGGCCTATGCCATTCACTATGGAAAGAAGTTGACGGCAAATATTATTTTCTTTAGCGAATGAATTGTATTTTAAGCCTATTTTATATATAATGATCTTGGGTGAGCACCTACCGGCAGTCAGGCTATTTCTGGCTGCCGGTTTTGCTTTTTCCCTTTCCTCAATCATTCAGCATGAATCATCATAAGGAGGGTGCTTAAATTGAATCTATATGTTCCAATCTTTATCGTCGTTCTGTCAAATACCTTGTACCATATTTGCGCTAAGTCAACGCCAGATGGAATCAACACCTTTGCCTCGCTCTCTATCTCCTATACGGTTGGAGCCGTCGCTTCTGTGCTCATGTATTTTCTTACACAGAAAAACGCAGATTTGATCGCAGAATATCGGCACCTAAACTGGAGCAGTTTTGCCTTGGGGCTTTCTGTGGTGGGACTTGAAGCTGGTTTTATTCTGATGTATAAGGCCGGATGGAATATTAGCACGGCTCAAATCGTTCAAAGTGTTATTCTTGCGGTAGTACTCATTTTTGTGGGATGTCTTTTATATAAGGAAATAATCACCGTCCAAAAAATCGTCGGCATCCTTATCTGCCTGGGCGGCCTGTATCTAATTAATAAATAGGAATGCAGCAGGTCCTTTAGTCTCCGTTTTTCTTCTGCCAGCGCACGGTATCTTTCAGCGTCTCATACAGATCCCGTGGCTGGTATCCCAGATCCCGGACGGCCTTCTCATGGGAAAATTTGTCATTGCTTTTTAACGCATAGAGGGAGTAGCCGGTATAGAGCGGACGCTCCTTCCTGCGCCTTGCGTGCCACTGCATCAGAGGGGCTGCAAGATGCGCCATCCAGGACGGAATGACCGGGATTCTTCTGCCTCCCGCTATTCTTCGTACCATCTTCAATACCTCCTGGATCTCATAATGACGGTTTGATAGGATGTAGCATTCGCCGCTCTTTCCTTTTTCCGCGGCCATAAGGCAGCCATAAGCCACATCCCGGACATCGACAAGATCATATCCGCCCTTTACGCATACTGGAATCCGGCCGCCAAGATAATCGGTCACCAGCTGGACCAGATGATTGCCCGAATGATCGTAAGGGCCAATAATCCCGGACGGCTGGACGATTACCGCATCCAGCCCGCCTTGTACCGCCGCCAGCACTGCCTGCGTGGCTTCTGCCTTTGTTCTGGCATATCCTCCCACTACCTTCTCCGGAGAAAATTCTTTGATCTCTTTTAGGACTGACATGCTGTCCGTATCCGGAATCGCATGGACAGAACTGACGTATACCAGCCGCCGTACGCTATATTCCCGGCACAGCGCAATTACGTTCTTGGTTCCATTTACATTCACTTCATAGAGAAGCGGCGAGACTTTTTCGGATATGTCGACGATCCCTGCCGTATGGAAGACATATGCTTCTTTCCCTTCCAGATCTTCAAACAACGGCCGCAGAGACTCTATGTCGCGGATATCGCCTTTAACGTACCGGACCCGGCCATCGTCCTCTATCTCTTCTCCCGGCAAGATCAGGCCGCGGATATCCGCCTCCTGCTTTCTAAGCAGCCGGATCAAAGTGTTTCCCAGATGTCCATTGGCCCCGGTAACAATATAGATTTTCTTCATATCAAACACTTCTTTCACTTTTTGAACACAGTGTTGTTTATCTTCTATATCTGTATTATAATATTCCTAACAGTTTACTTCAATCGACAACTTATATAGGGTTTGGATGATAAACGACAGATCCTACATTCTCTGTACAGTCAGGAGGAAATCTCATGAGAAAAAACGACCAGCGCATAAGGCTTACTAAGATGCTGATCCGCCGGGCATTCTTGGATCTGCTGCGCACGAAGCCTATGCAGGGCATCTCCATCAAGGAACTATGCACGGCAGCGGGCATCAACAGGGGAACCTTCTATTCCCACTATACGGATATCTATGATTTGCTGGAGCAGATTGAAGACGATATGATGCATGATTTCCAGGAGGCGTTAAAGCCTTTGCTGGATTCCGGTGAAAAGGAACTGACCCCGCTAAAGATCACGACCGGCATCTTCCAGTGCCTGAAAGAAAACGCCGATATCTGCGCCGTCACCCTTGGCGCATACGGGGATAAAAATTTCGCGACCCAGTTATTAAACATAGGCCGCGAAAACTGTGTGGAAAGTTATGCAAAATATTTTGCCGGCGCCACTCCTAAACAGATCGAATACTACTATTCTTTCGTAAGTTCCGGCTGCATCGGACTGCTTGAAAAATGGCTTGCCGACGGCATGACTTGCAGCGCCGAAGAAATCGCTGAAATTGCGGAGAACATCATGATGAGCGGGATTCACTTCTTATCAGACAAACAGTAGTCTGACACAATTACTTATTTTCAATCTCCATAATCATGTCCACCCTCGTCTGATGGCGTCCGCCCTCAAACTCTGCATCCAGCCATGCCTTCACGATGTCCTTCGCCAGCTCCATCCCTACGATGCGGGCCCCGAAGGCCAGGATATTCGTATTGTTGTGCTGTCTGGATAGTCTTGCCGTTGCCGGCTCGGAACATACAGCCGCACGGATGCCCTTCACTTTGTTGGCAGCCAGAGAGATCCCCACTCCGGTTCCACAGATCAGAATTCCCAGATCTACTTCCTTCGATACTACTGCCCTGGCAACTGCCTCTCCGTATTCCGGATAGTTGCAGCTTTCCTTCTTATCGGTGCCGTAATTTACCACTTCATAGCCCAGTGATTTCAGATAATCTGCTACCTCAAACTTCATGTCCACCGCGGCATGGTCATTGCCGATTCCTATCTTCATTGCTGTACCCTCTCTTCCATTTGTCATCTTTTTATATTATAATGTGAAAGTGTTAAATTAGCAACACGCCAATATCTAATTTGAAGGAGAATCTATATGGTCAAATTAATCGCAAGCGATCTGGACGGTACCCTGCTAAAGAACGGGGCTCAGGAACTTCCTCCACAAGTCTGCGGCCTGATCCTTAAGTTAAAGGAGAAGGGCATCCATTTTGCCGCCGCCAGCGGAAGGCAGCTTCACAGCATAAAGAATCTCTTTGCCCCCGTCAAGGATCAGATCTCTTATATCACCGAGAATGGGTCCTTATGCATATCCGAAGACGGAACCGTCCTTTCAAAAGGATTGATCCAAAGAGAACTGGGACTTGAGATATTCCGGGCCGCGAAGGAATATGGAGACTGCCATTGTCTCCTGTCCTGCGAGTCCAAATGCTACACGGATTCTGCCGACAAGGCATTTCTTGATTATCTAATCAATGATATGCACAACGATATGGGAATCGTCGATGATCTAAGTAGTATAACGGAGCCCTTTCTGAAGGTTGCCGTCTGCGACTTCGAAGGCACCAAGAATCTTATGCCTTACTTCAAGGAACGGTTTGATGGGGAGATCAAAGTGGTGACTTCCGGTAATCTCTGGGTGGACTTTATCGCTCCTAACGCCAACAAAGGCACTGCCTTAAAAGATCTGGCAGAGTACATGCATATCAAGCCGGAGGAAATCATTGCTTTCGGTGATCAGTATAACGACACCGAGATGCTGCAGTTTGCAGGCATCAGTTATGCTATGTCCGGGGGCGCGCCGGGCATCTCCTACTACTCTACCTATGTAACGGACTCTGTAGAAGAAGTGCTGGCAGACCTTGCTGCTTCAGTATAATATGCTGCGGGACGGCTGAAATCATTCAGCCGTCCCGCAGCATATTTGTCTTTCAATCTTTCATCAGCGGGGCCACCGCTTCTCTTTTGGCAGCAGTTCCCGGAACTTGTTATGAGGCTCTTCCTGATACCAGTAGGCAACGCTGGAGAGATCATCCTGTCTCTCGAACAGCCCTTTATGTCCCACCCCGATCTGCTGGACCGTGACTTTCAGGTCTTCCTCAAAGAAGATGGGGTCTGCCACATGCCACCGGTAAAATCCGCGCATGGGCGGGCAGTCGTCATTGTGGTACGGATTGTGGATCAGATCGTCATGGCGGGAGTAGTAAGGATATCCCAGGTAGGGCGTGCTGTAAGTATGCTCCACCGTCCTCCCTCCTTCCTGGGAGGCAAAACTCCAGGAGCCGCCGAAGTAATCTTCCATCCCCGTACCGCAGATCGTGGGATACTCCTGATCTTTGTCGATGTAGAACTTGACTTCCCCCTCGCCCCACCAGTATCTCTGGAGGGTGGACAGGGCGATATAGGTGCCCGCGTAATGTCCCGGCCCTTGAATCCCGTCTATGATCACATAGTCTTTCCCGATTTCCGTCAGTGCCTGTCTTCGGAAGCTTGCATGGAAGTAAGCGGCATTCTCCGGCAGTTCCTCGTACAGGCAATAGTCAATCTGGTAGAAAAAGGCCGGAATCGGGTTCGCATGCTGGTTCTCCAGGGTAATTCTTGCCTTCTTCCGAAAAGGCATCTGGAAATAAGTATTCAGGCCCCTGGATGGAACCACCGTCACCGCGCTTGAATTGACCAGGCACTCTTTTCCAAACCCGCAGCAGAAGAAGTCTCCCAGAGGCACTTCCACTGATGGGTTCTCTTCTTCGTCCCAGTACATCCGAAGCACCAGGTCTCTCAGCACGAAGCAGTCCCCTTCCGAAGTCTGATTATCCACTGTTATCCATATATGGGTAATGATTCCGGGGCCTTCCATCTCTCCCAGCAAGGCAGTCTCCCCAGGCCTGATGTCCTTAAGGCAAGGGCTTCCCTTCCGGGAAGGGCCAAGCGGGCTTGCGGCCATTCCGCCCCGCCCCTTCTCTCCATATCTGTTTTCCGCGTTGATGGCCCTGCTCCTTCCCCTGGTCAGGTAGGGAAGCGCGCCCAGGCCTTCCGGCAATTGCAGATGCATCCTATCATATCCTTTCATTCTTTATACCTATCCCTTCGTCGCTCCCATGGTCATTCCTGCCGTCACCCATTTATTCAAGGCAAAATAGATGACAAGCGGCGGAAGAATGGAGATCGCGATCGCTGCAAAAGTAGACCCCCAGTCCACGTTGCCAAACGCGCCTACATAGTCCTTGAGGCCCAGAGCGACCGTCTTTGCCTCCGTGTCGCTGATGAACGTGTTAGCAAATATAAAGTCATTCCAGATCAGGATGCTGTACATGGACGCGATGGTGATGACCGTATTTCTCGCAAGCGGGAATACAATCTGCAGGAATGTCCGGTAAGGCGAGCAGCCATCGACGATGGACGCCTCGATCAGCTCGTTCGGCACGAAGTCATAGAAGTTTACGAACATCATGACCGAAAGCGGAAGCGCGAATCCTACTTGTGGAAGGATCAGCGAAAAACTGGTATTTAAGATTCCCATGTCGCTGTAGAAAATGAACAGAGGAATCAGCGTGATCTGTACGGGAACCATAATGCCGAAGGTAAAGAAAGAATAGATCTTCTTCGTCCCCCTTACCTTGAACTTAGATAAGGCATATCCAGCCGTAGCGCTCAGTACCACGATCAGAAGAAGGGAGATGCCCGTCACCTTCAAGCTGTTCCACATATAGGTTCCGATCTTCCCGTCGGAGAGCACCTTGACAAAGTTCTCAAAGGTGACCGACTTTGGCAGGGCAAACGGCGCGGAGGCCAGTTCCACCGACGGCTTCACGCTGGCTATGAACAGCCAGATGACCGGATAGATCTGTATGATCAGAAAGAGTATGATGAAAACAGCGAATACAATCTTTACAATCTTTTTCTTCATCTTCTGCTCCTCCTTAGCCTGGCCCGTTCCTTCTGGAGCCGTTTTTCTTCCTTCTCTTCTTTTGACGTAAATAGTTTCCGCAAGGTAAATACTACCAGGATGCTTTCAATAATAATGAATACCGCCAGGGCGCTTCCGTATCCGTACTGGTTGCTGGAAAACGCCTTCTTATACATGTAGGTGGACATCAGTTCGCTGGCATTTCCTGGTCCCCCGCTGGTCAGAAGGAATGGTATGTCGAACCCTCTAAGCGCGCCGGTCAGGCACATGGTCAGCGTCAGCAGGATGATATCCTTGATCAGCGGCAGCTTGATCCGAAACAGGATCTGCATCTCGGACGCGCCGTCCACTTTGGCCGCCTCATATACGGATGGATCCAGAGACACCAGGGCCGCATAGAAGATTACCATGTACATGCCCGTGAATCTCCATCCTTCCGGCACGGAGACTGCTGCCAGGGCCGTCCCCACATTCGCCAGCCAGGAAGTCACCATATGATCAAGTCCTATGAACTGCAGAAACTGGTTCAGAAGTCCCATGGGCTCTGTAGAATAAACGCTTCTGAAAAGCTGGGCAATGGCTACCGTCGTAATAATGCAAGGCACGTAGTACAGCGTCTTGACCAGGGTCACCCGCTTCGTCATATATGTAAGCAGGATTGCAAAAAGCAAGCCTATGGATAACTGCATGACAACCACGATCACTAAATAGATCAGATTGTTGAAAAATGACGTGAAGAATACCTTGTCATGGAACATATCAATATAGTTGGACAGGCCCACGAACTCTTTGTCCCCGATGCCGTTCCACTTCATGAAGCTCATCCGTATGGATTCTTCAATCGGGTAGAATACAGCCAGTATATAAAACAAAAGGCCTGGCAGCAAAAATGCAAAAAAAGCCTTCTTATTCCTAATAATTCCCATCTCGCCCTCCTATCGTGCAAGAAATGCTGTCCGGGGGTTTTTCACTCCCCGGACAACTAATTATATGTCTATTTCGCGTTTGCGGCAATGGAATCATCTACCAGCTTGCAGAATTCATCCACAGTAATATCGCCGGACGCCAAGAGCAGCAGATTGTCCTGTATAATTGTGTTTGTGTCGGAATCCAGATACGTATCCCAAGGCTTCAGGAAGTTCTCTCCTGTGCTCTGCATATCTTCCTGAATCCGCAGGTATAAGTCGGAATAGTCCACGTCTTCGGAAAGTTCTGCCTTGATTGGAGACATCTGCTGTTTTGCGGCATATAGTTCTCCGTAGTTGTCGATGACATACAGAACGAAATCTTTCGTCTTCTCATCAAAGGTCTCCGCATTGAATGCCATGCCGATTCCAGAGTTTACGCAGAACTCATTTGCCTGCGTCTTGGCTCCGTCCACGGTCGGAAGATAGAAGTAGTCAATCTTGCCCTGATCGTATGCTTCCTGCATTGCCTCGATTTCCCAGTCGCCGATATAGTACATTGCTGACTTTCCATCCAGGAACATGGACTGTGCCGTTGCATAGTCGGTAGCCGCAAAGCCGTCGTTAAAGTACTGTCCGATCTCTGCTACGAACTCGGCGCCTTCCTTGCCGATCTCGCTGTCCATCTTTTCTTTGCCGTCTCTTAAGCCGATGATGAAGTCATTTGCGCTGGCCCGAAATGGCATCATAGCCAGATATCTCTGAACCGGCCATCTGTCCACGCCGTCTACGGAGATCGGCGTCACGCCGTTATCCTTCAATGTCTTGCACACGTTCAGCCACTCATCCATCGTCGTCGGAGGAGTCAGGTTGTATTTCTCAAAGATCTCCTTATTGTACCAGGTCATTTCCACATGGTATTCCAGCGGCAGCGTATACATGGTGCCGTCTGTGAACTCCTGGTACTTAAGCGCTGTTGGGTAGAATGCGTCATACTTGTCATTCTCTGTCAGGAATTCCTTCACATCCACCAGTTTTCCGGCATCCACCAGTTCCTTGCAGTATGGGTCGGCATCAATATCGATGATGTCCGGCATATTTCCTCCGGCGATCAATGTCTTTAATTTCTGGAGATAGGATGGCCTGTCGGCTGTGGTCTCAATCTCAATCTTCCATTTTCCGCCCTTTTCCTTGCTGTACTGCTCTGAAATCTCCCGCATTACCTGGTCGATGGCTCCGTCTACCGGTCTGGAAGTCAGCCATTTTACCGTGGTGACTCCGTCCTTGCTTTCTGATTCCTTCTTTTCTCCCTTGCCGCATCCTGCTGCCAGGGCCGCTACCATGCTGACAGCCAGCAATACGCTTACTACTTTCTTTTTCATACTCTTTCTCCTTTATCTTGTTTTTACTACATAGTTGCTCATTTTCACATTCCCCTGTATCACGTAGATTCCGGCATATCCGCCCTTATGGTCGTACATGCGGGTCGACAGGGCTACCTCATCATTGATATACACGATACAGATATCCTCTTCCCGGACGATCAGGATGTGGTAGTCTTTGGTTCTTGGCAGCATCCTGGCGGTCTCCACCTGATAAGGAACATCTCCCTTGATCTGCCACTGGTATGCCCCCTGCTCTGATCTGGGCCACATATCCCAGGCCACTTCGCCTCTGCGCTCGTTCATCTTCAGGAAATACCCCCGCTCCATCTTGGAGTCCACATGCAGGGCCACGCCAAATTCAAAGGCTTCTTCCACATGGATGTCCATCTCCACCGAGAAGCAGTCCTTGGGAATCTCATAGAGTGCAGCCCCAAGCGTCTCGCTTGCCAGGCTGACCGCGTTCTCTTTCTCTTCTGCCTTGCCGTTATAGATGGTGACAGGACGCCGCGGAAACTCTCTGGAATAGAACTCTCTAAGTGCCGGAACCGCCCGGACTTTCAGTTCCCCTGTGCCTTCCTCCTGGACCAGTTCGTGGAACACCATGGTTCCGCCCCATTCCCACGGGCCGAAGTCCCGGTTTCCATACTTGCTGGCGATCCATCCAAAAGCATATCTTCTCGTCCCGTCAGAGGCAGTCTTGATCGCATAGTCGGCTCTGGTATCAAACACATCGTCATCCGGAATCCTCCAGGGCCCCTTAAGGCTCTTGCTGATCCGGTAATGCGTGGTGAATCGGTCTGAGAACGTGGAATATACCAGGTACCAGTAATCTCCCATCCGGAATACTTCCGGGCACTCCATGGTCACATACATATCCGGAGCATAGAATGGCTCTTCATAAGTCCAGTGCGTCAGATCCTCTGACTTGCACAGGGCAACGCACCCTCCTCTTAACTGGCCTCCATCCTTTTGCCTGGCCGCCAGCAGCATGTAATAGCAGCCTTCCTCCTCATTCCAGAATACATAAGGATCCCTCCAGTCGAATTCCTCATACCTTACGCCGTCCGCGACAAAGAGGAAGTCCTCCATCGTCTCCAGATGCAAGGGATCCGTTCCCGTTGCCTGCATCACGGACTGCACGCTTTTGCCGTTTATCTTGATGTCCGCGTTAAAGGCTGTGTAAAACGCATGGTAGATGCCGTCCTTATCCTTAATGACTGAGCCTGTGTAAATATTCTTATTCGGCTTATCGTCTCCTCCTCTCTCTATCGCTTCCCCTTTGTATTCCAGGTTCACGAAGTCTTTCGTCGTAACAAGATGCCAGGTAGTCTCTTCCGCATATTCTTTGTCCTTTATGCGTGGGTCATGCAGATAAAATCCGTAAAATATGCCGTCTTCCCAATAGGGGATCAGATCTCCCACCCAGGCATGCTCTGGCTTATAAAATAATTTTTCCATAGTCACCCTTTCTTCCATAAAACATTTTGCACGAATTAATTCTTTCATTTATTCGTGCTTTTTATGTTACAATCTTACCATGTGCACACTTATTTTTCAATTAAATTTGTGCATTTCTATTCTTTTCCATTTTTTATACATAAAGAAAAACGCCGTTTTATGCAACATTTACATTTATCCAAACGACTTTTGTGCATTTCGTGCATTTTTGCTTTTTCTTTAGTTTTTACTTTCCATACCGTGCATAAAATGTTACAATACAATCAGGAGGTGTAGATATGAAATGCACGATTAAGCAATTGGCCGAAGAATTGGAACTGTCAAGGAACACGGTATCAAAGGCCTTGAAGAACAGCAGCGAGGTATCTTCCAAGACAAAGCAGACTGTCTTGAGCAAAGCCCGGGAACTGGGCTATAAGAATATAGATGAATCACTTCTGAATTCTGAAGCTGAGGATAACGAAGAATCTCCAGCCATCGTCAACAATGGCTCCATTCTCTTTCTCACCCGGACCTACGCGCCGGATTCAGAATTCTGGACCACCGTGCTGGCAGGCATCGAGTCTATTTTATCCGCCGCACACTACCATCTGATTATCGGGATTATGTCGGAGAGCGACTTGAAGCATCTGGAATTTCCCGCTTCTTTACAGAATCCTTCCGTGAAGGGAGTGATCATTGTGGATATCTGTGACGAACTGGTTTGCGACGCGCTGCTTCAGTATCATCTGCCGATCGTCACGGTTGACATGCCAAAAAATGACACGGATGCCTTGAGGCATATCGATGTGATCACGATGGAAAATAAATCCAACATTCACCGTATGGTGACTCAATTAATCGAAAAGGGCGCGGAACGTTTCAGTTTTGTCGGGGACATCTATTCAAGCAATGTAGGCCGGGGATTCCAGGAACGTTACGAAGCGCTCCTGGAATGCCTGGATGAGAAGCATCTGGAACTGGATGCCAAATGCTGCCTGCTCCATGATACGGCCGAGGACTTCCGGGATTTCCAATTCGTGGTGAAGAAGCTGCAGGTTATGCCATCCCTGCCGGACGTCTTTATTTGCGGAAACGACTGGATGGCAATCCAGCTGATGTATGCGCTTCAGTTCCTTGGCTATCAGATTCCCAAGGACGTAAGCGTGGTGGGCTTCGATGACATCCCCGCTTCCGAGCGTATCACGCCCGCGCTGACTACCATCCATACGCCAAAGAAATACTTAGGGATCGCGGCCGCAAGACAGATGCTGGAACGCATCCAGTATCCGGATTCCCCCCGCGTCTATTCGGAATACGCTACGGAATTGATCATCCGCGACTCCACAAGGTAGTCCCGCAGAAAGGAGCGTTGATTTGGAACATCACAATCTTATGGACAGCCGCTTCTTTTCCTTTTTTACCAGGCTGGCTGACCTGATCCTGTTAAACTTTATATTTCTCCTGACCTGCCTGCCCATCGTCACCATCGGGGCTTCTTTTGCAGCGCTTTACCAGGTTGGCGCCGCCATGGCGGATGGCCGGGAATCCTATATCGTCCGCAGCTATCTTGCAGAGTGGAAGAAAAACTTTAAGCAGGGAACCATGGTATGGGCGCTCTGCGCGGCCCTGCTTCTCTTGTGCCGTGTAAACCTCTCTATACTGCCCTCCATGCCGCCGGGCTTTGTAAAGATTTTTCTGGCCTGCTTCCAGTTCTGCACCTTGTTCTTTCTGTATGGAATTGCTTTGTATTCCTTTTCCATGCCTCCTATCTATAAGGCTTCATTAGGAAGCATGCTTAAGAACGCGCTGGTGCTGCTGTTTAAATATCTGCCCTGCACGCTTCTGTGCCTGTGCATCCAGGCCTTGCCATTTGCCGTGTCCCTGCTGGCTCCCAGGTGGGCCGGTCTGGTTCTTTCTATTCAAATGGCCGCAGGCTTTTCTACGATCGCCTATATCCAGTCCCTGATCCTGCTCCATGTATATAAAAAGCAGGCATAATTTTCTATCGTAATGCAAAAAGGACGAGGCACATTGCCCCGTCCTTTTTCTAAAGACTTTCTTTATGCTGCTTTTTCTTTTCTCTGGCTTATGAGAGTCTTGACTCCGTCAATTGCCAGGATGACAGCCAGCACGATCAGAAGTGCTGACAGGATGGTACGTACGTAGCACCAGCCAACTCCTGCCGCTCCTGCCGCAATTCCCGCAATATTAGACTTCAGAGTAAATATGAGTGATGTAATTGTTACCACCAGCATGAATGCCATTGGGAACAGGAACATCTTGTTGTTCTTCCCTGCCTTTCCAAGCCAGGTTGCAACCGCCAGAAGTCCAAGCGCCGCAAGCAGCTGGTTGGCCGCGCCGAATAATGGCCAGATGTTGGCATATCCGGTAAGTCCAAGGCCGATTCCAAGGATGACGGTGATAATCGTAGCAACATAAGGATTGGTCAGGACCTTCTTATAACCGGTAACATCCTTGATGTCCTCTCCTGGATTCAGCCAGAATTCCTGGAACATATAACGAGCAAGACGCGTCGCGGTATCCAGGGATGTCAGGCAGAATACGGATACGGTCAATACAAGCAAGGTATAGGCAACCTTTTCCGTCGCCGCAAGGCCAGGGATGGTGCTGAGCATCTTGGAAATGCCTGTCGCGAATACAACGGTAGGTGTTACCGTCTCGCCGGATGCATAGTTTGCCCAGATGTATCCTACTGCGCACAGGGAGATGATTGCCAGCGCGCACTCGATCAACATTCCGCCGTAAGCGATCGGCTGCGCGTCCTTCTCGCTGTTGAGCTGTTTTGCCGTCGTACCGGAACCAACCAATGAATGGAATCCTGAGATAGCCCCGCACGCGATCGTTACGAACAATGCCGGGAACATATATCCAAGGGATGTTCCTGTAGGCATCAAAGTATCTTTAAACCCTGTGAACGCCGGAATATCCATAGTGGCTCCACCTGAGATGCCGCAGCCAACGATTCCGACAACCGCTACGATCATCATGAAGTAAAGCAAGAATGAACTTAAGTAGTCACGCGGCTGTAGCAGGATCCATACCGGAGCTACGGACGCAACTAGAATATAGATGCCCACGATGATCATCCATGCCGTGTTGCTCAGATACAGCGGATGCCAGTTCAGGCCGATCACCATGCACACTACGATGGCAGCCACGCCGATGATCGTTGATACGCCAAGTCCGGCGTTGCGGCGGTATACCAGGAATCCGAACGCAACAGCGATCACGATAAACAGAATGGAAATCATAGCGGTCGTTGCATTGGCCGCGCTTGCTGCCATGTCTACCGCTCCGCTCTCCGTATAAGTTGCCATGAATGTATTTGCCACGATAGAGGCGAACGCTGCCACTACCAGGATTAATGTAAGGTAAGAGAAGATCAGGAACAACTTCTTTGCCTTGCCTCCCATTGCATCGGCAATAACCTCGCCGATAGACTGTCCTTTATGGCGGATAGAAGCAAACAGCGCTCCAAAATCATGTACCGCACCGAAGAAAATTCCTCCGATCAGTACCCATAAGAGCACTGGCACCCATCCGAATACAGCAGCCTGGATAGGTCCGTTGATCGGGCCGGCTCCTGCGATAGATGAGAAATGATGTCCCATCAGCACCGGAGCTTTTGCGGGAACATAATCCACGCCGTCCTCTTCCGTGTGTGAAGGAGTTTCTCTTGATGGATCAATTCCCCACTGTTTTGCAAGCCATTTGCCGTATGTAAGATATGCAACGGCCAGGATCGCAATACCAATAACTAGTACTAGAATACCATTCATACTTAATTCCTCCTCATTCCTTCGTTTTGTATGGTATGCTAAAAAGGTCAGATAATTCCGGCCTTTGTATAGCCTTTCACAAGGTCTTTTGCCGCCCGGTTGCCGAATACTTTATGATTCTCAAGATCAAAGACAAGAAGTCTTGCCTCGCTGTATCCCCGGATGGCAAACCGATAGTTCTTCACATATCCGAAACTTTTCACTATCTTCTTTACTTGATCCGACACCCCATGGCCGGCGATGAACACGCCTGTCATATAAGTGTACATATGGTCTTTTTCCGGACATTTCTTCTCGCCCCGCACCAGCGTTGGCTCTATGTATGTCACGATCTGCCGGCGGAATCTCTCGATATCCTGAACCGTCAGTTCCTCAAGCACGCGGAAAAACACATGCTCGAAACAATTCGCCCGCCAAAGTTCAGCCTTCTTAATGAGGACATACTTGGCGCTGGTTACATTGAAGCTGGCATGTGCGTCATAGATGTCCCCGTCGACATCATAGGCTCGGTCTATATCGTAGCTGGACTGATACGAATCAAGCAGTTTTTCTAATAGATTTACGCCTGTCATATTTAATTTTCTCCTTAGTATCACTTTACTGCGATAAACTATTTATTAAAATCCTATAAAATAATAGCACTTTTCTCAAAAAAATGCAACACTTTTAGAGCGCACTCTTTAATTTGTTTGAGCATCAAATAAAGTTTTACAATACAAAAAGAGCGGCCGATGATAGCATCAGCCGCTCTTCTTAAAATTATGGATTCACTTTATATTTACAGTCTCCTGTCGTCAGCACGTCAACCACGTTCTGCGCCGCCATCAGGCTCATCTTGCTGCTGGCCTCTTTCGTTGCCGCTCCTGCGTGGGGCGTAAGAATACAGTTGGGGAGCGTCATAAGCGGGCTGTCATAAGGCGGCTCATCTACCGTCGCGTCCAGTCCCGCGCCCCGGATGCTGCCGGACTTCAGCGCTTCGTACAGCGCCTCTTCATTGATGATTCCGCCGCGGGCCGTGTTGACGATCACCGCGTCATTCTTCATCATGTCAAATTCCCTGGCGCCAATCATATCTTTTGTCTCCGGCGTCAGCGGAGAATGGATGGTGATGAAATCGGATTCCTTAAGCAGGGTAGAAAGATCCACGTACTTGGCATTGCATTCTTTCTTAAATGCCTCGTTCTCGTAGATATCATAACAGAGAATCTTCATATCGAATCCCCTGCACCTTCTGGCTACCCCCTGGCCAATCCTTCCGGTTCCGATCACGCCCAAGGTTTTCTGCCACATCTCGACTCCCTGGGGGCGCGCCTGGGCCCTGCCCTTCATAGCCGCATCCATAGCCGCCACATTGCGGGCCGCGTCCAGCATCAAAGTTACCGCCAGGTCTGCCACAGAGTCTCCGTTGGCTCCCGGGGTTATCGTAACCAGGATCCCTTTCCTGTTCGCAGCCTCTACATCTACCTTGTCATATCCTACCCCGTAACGGGAGATGACCTTCAGTCTTTCGGCCGAGTCGATCAATTCCCCGGAATACGCATCCAGCCCTGCGATCACCGCATCTGCCGCCATGATTTCCTTTTTTATCTGTTCGTCAAATGCGGCATCTCCTGCCGCAAGCCTTACGACATCGCATCCATGCTCCTCTAAAAGCCTCAACGCCTGATCGTCCGCCTTTCCAAACGACCTGGCTGTTACAATTACTTTATACTTGCCCATGTTCTTCCTCCGCTATTACTTGCCTATTGTCTGCCATTCTGTATGGAAGTGCCCTTCCTGATCCTTCCGCATATACGTGTGGGCGCCGAAACAGTCCCGCAGCGCCTGGACGAATCTGACCGGCATATCCTTCCTACGGTAATAATCATAATAATGAAGCGCGGCCGCAAACCCTGTCGGCGCCATTCCCGCGGCTTCCGCCTTCACCACTACATCGCGAAGCGATGGCTCCAGCTTCCGCAGGCTTTTAAATGCCTCAGATAAGATCAGAGGCGCGGCCGTTTCCTTTGCCGCCTCTTTGATATCTCCCAGCAGGCTGCTTCGTATGATGCACCCTGCCTTCCAAAGATCCGCGAGGGCGGCCAGATCGATCTCCCAGCCATTGTCATCGGATGCCTTGCGGATCAATTCCATCCCCTGGCTATATGACAGCGCTATGGCGAGAAGAAGCGCGTCTCCTAACGTCTCTTCTGCCTGATCAAGTTCCATCTTACTGGCTGACGCATTCAGGATAGCCGCGCCGGCAAGGCGCTCTTCCTTCTTTGCCGAAAAACTGCGCGCAAGGACAGACTCATAGATGCCCGGCGTATATACGCCTCTTTCTATGGCCTCGCAAAGCGTCCACTTCCCGGTGCCTTTCTGTTCCGCTACATCCAGAATCCTGTCAATCAGCGGCACGCCGTCCTCCTCGTATTGTTCCATCACCTGAACGCTGATGTCGATCAGGTAAGAATCCAGCCGCGTCCGCTGCCAGGCTTTGAATACTGCAAGGACCGCCTCATGGGTCATGGAAAGTCCGCTTCGCATAAGCATGTAGGCCTCCGCAATCAGTTCCAGGATGGCATACTCGATTCCGTTATGCACCATCTTCACATAATGGCCGCTTCCCCCCCCCTGGCCGACATAGGCGCAGCAAGGCTTTCCATCTGCCGTTGCCGCGATTGCCCTCAGAATCTTCTCGCCTGCACGGTAGCCTTCATAACTTCCGCCGGGCATAATGCTGGGGCCGTACAATGCTCCAAGCCTTCCGCCTGATATGCCGCATCCCACATAGCGAATTCCTTTCTCTTCCAAGGCGTGGCACCGTCTGTCGGTGTCCTTATAATAGGAATTGCCTCCATCAAAGATCACATCCCCTGGCTCAAGCGACGGAACCAGCGAAGAGAGCACGGCATCCACCGGACTTCCGGCGGTGATCATCAGAAAAATCTTTCTTGGCCGGGCAAGGGACTGGATCAGTTCCGCCTCCGTGTCGCATACCTTGCACGTTTCCTCATATCCATCCGTCTCGAACCTCTTGCGTTCTTCTTCGGACACGCTGTATACCGCGGTTCTAACCCCATGGTCCAGCATATTCCTCGCTATGCCTGCCCCCATGACGCCCAGCCCATATACGCCTATCTCATACTGCATCATCTTTTTCTCCTTATCTGACCAGGTATCCGCCATCTACAGGGATAATGGCGCCATTCAGGTAATCGGATGCCTCAGAAGCCAGGAATACGCAGGGGCCTTTCATATCATCCCCGGTTCCCCATTTTTTTGCGGGAATCCGCTCCGTGATAGACTGGTATCTTGGGTTGGCAGGATCCATCAGCGCCGTATTCATCTCGGTCGCCATATAGCCTGGTGCCAGGGCATTGACGTTGATCCCTTTTTCCGCCCACTCGTTGCAGAATGCTTTGGTCAGCTGAGCCACAGCGCCCTTGGAAGCCGCATAGGCAGGTACTGTATAGCCGCCGAAGAAGGACAGCATGGACGCGATATTGATGATCTTTCCCTTGCTGTTCTGTGCCATGAACTGCTTAGCTGCCAACTGGCACATGTAGAATACCGCATTCAGGTTCACGTTCATTACAAAGTCCCAGTCCTCCTTGGGGAATTCCTCGCTCTTATGCCTGCGCTGCACGCCCGCTCCGTTTACCAGGATATCCAGGCGGCCGCCCAGCATTTCTACAGCCTGGCTGAATTTTACCTTCCGGTCCTCTTCCTCTGTGAGATTGGCAATTACCGCATGGCAGTCATAGCCCTGGGCGCATTTCTCCTTTGCAACTTCTTCTGCCTTTGGATTGACGTCGATGATGCAGACCTTAGCTCCTGCCTCCATCAGCCCTTCTGCCATGCCAAGGCTTAAGCCCTGGGCCGCTCCTGTAACGATTGCATTCTTGCCTGTCAGATCTGTATAATTCTTCATAATTCTTCTTCCTCTTTTCTGCTTATTTTACAAGTTTTACTGCCTCTTCGGTTAATTCCCTGATCTTATCAAATTCCCCGGCATTGATGTAGGCGTCTTTTACCATCCAGCTGCCTCCGCATGCCACAATCTTGTCAAATCCAAGATACTCCTGAATATTGCCCGCATTGATCCCTCCGGTAGGCATGAAGCGCATGGACGGGAATGGCGCCGCAAGCGCTTTGATCGTGTCAAGGCCTCCATACTGCTTCGCCGGGAAGAACTTCACCACCGGAAGCTGGTATTCCATAGCCATCATGACTTCCGTCGGGGTGCAGGTACCGGGAAATACCGCAAGGCCTTTCTCCAGGGCATATTCGACTACCGCCCTGCTCATTCCGGGAGAGACTATGAACTGGGCTCCCGCTTCCACCGCGCGCGCAGCCTGGTCAAGATTCGTAACCGTTCCTGCCCCGACAAGCATCTCCGGGAATTCCTTTCTCATAATCCGGATGGATTCCTCTGCGGCATCCGTCCTGAACGTAACTTCCGCTACCGGAAGCCCTCCGGCACACAGCGCCTCAGCCAGCGGCCTGGCATCCTCTGCCCGATCCAGCTTCACAACAGGTACGATCTTTAATTCCTCTACTTTTTTCATTACATCCATGTTCATTCTCTCCTTCTTACTCTGTTACTCTATAAGTTACATAAACGCATTCGGTATCAGCATTGATATCGCCGGTATAAACGTGATCAGCATCAGGCAGATCAGCATGACTACCATGAATCTCATAATGCCGCTGGTAACCGTCTCAAGCGGCTCCCGCCCGACTCTGGCCGCCACGAACAGGTTGATTCCAAGAGGCGGCGTGATGAATCCGATCGCAAGGTTTACGACCATGATGACTCCGAAATGGATCGGGTTCATTCCGATGCTAAGCGCAATCGGAAGCAGGATCGGAGACAGTACCATCATCGCCGGCGTGGTATCCATGAAGCAGCCCACAATCAGAAGCAGCAGATTGATCAACAGCAGGATCAGCACATAGTTGGTGGTCAGCCCGCTGATTCCCTTTGTGATCATGTCCGGAATCCGCTGGATGGTCAAAATCTTCGTAAATGCCGTTGCACATCCGATAATGACCATGGTCGTTCCGGTGGTAGAGCAGGATGCGGCGATCAGATCAAAAATATTCTTAATATTCAGTTCCCTATGGATGAATGTACCGCATATAAACGCGTATACCGCCGCAACTGCCGCCGCTTCCGTAGGCGTGAAGATTCCTGCATAGATTCCTCCCAGGATGATGACCGGATTGATCAGCGCCCACTTGGCATCCCAGATGGCTGCCAGTTTCTCCTTGGCCGTGTAGCGACGGTCATCCCCCTTCCAGCCTTGCTTCTTGCAGTAGAAGTAGCAGCAGATGATCAGGCCGATTCCAATCAGGATGCCCGGCAGGAATCCTGCCATAAACATGCCGCTGATGGACGTGCTGGTAGACACGCCGTAGATGACCATCGGAATGCTGGGCGGTATTACGACGCCTATGCTTCCCGCCGTTGCAATCAGCGCCAGCGTGAAACTCTTACTGTATCCTTTTTCAAGCATGGTCGGCACTACCATGGAGCCTACCGCTGCTACGGTTGCCGGCCCGGAACCGGACACCGCCGCAAAGAACATGCATACAATGACGGTTACAATGGCAAGGCCGCCCGTGATCCTTCCAAAGAACACATTGCAGACATTCAATATTCTCTTAGATACCCCTCCGGCGCTCATCAGCTCGCCTGCCAGGATAAACAGCGGAATTGCCATCAGCGGAAATGAATCCGCGCTCGTCACCAGCTGCTGCACAATATAAGTGGAACTTAATCTCCCATCTGCCAGCACCGCTGCCAGGGAAGATACTCCGATGGCAATTCCCACAGGGACATTTACCACCAGCGCAATAATCAACACGATAAAAAGTACTGCACATACCATCCTTACTCACCATCCTTTCCTAATTGCCCGACCCTGTAGAATATGGTCTGTATCTGCCTGATCGCCGCCAGGAAGAATCCTGCCACCGGCGCCGCGTTCACAAACTGAAGCGGCAGTCCAAGCGCGGGCGACGTCTTTCCAAGCTGCGCCTGGAACACGGTCAGTTCCCATCCGGTGATCACGATATACACGGCAAATGCCAGCACGCACAGATCCCCGAATAGCACTACATATGGCCGTATCTTTTCCGGAAACAGTTTTAAGGCGGCATCAATTTTGATGTGCTTCATAATCTTGCATCCATAGCTGATCCCAAGATAGATCAGCCAGATAAAACAGTATCTTGCAAATTCTTCCGACCAGGTCAGAGAATTATGGAAAACATAACGCATTACAACCTGCACGAATATTACAACCGTCATGACTGACATCAATGCCACGCACAGAGAAATCTCCAGGTATTCATCCAGCCAGTGAATTAATTTTTTCATTCTGCGTTCCCCCTATATTCTTCTAATTCTGTCTGCATCTCATCAAAGTACTCTGGATGAGTCATCTTGCCTTTCGCGAAATCAAATATCTCATTTTCTTCTACGATCTTCTGGAAAGCCTGCTTCTCCTCATCCGACAGCGTGATGATCTCGCAGCCGTATTCTTCCATATCCTTTAGCGCTTTCTCCTCGTCTTCCTGGGAGAGTTTGATCTGATACTCGGTGGCTTCTTTCATCGCTTTATCCACCGCCTCTTTCTGCTGGTCTGTCAGGGAATCATATTTCCTTGGGTTCATGACCACGCAGTACGGAGTATATACATGCTGCGTCAGGGAGATATATTTCTGTACTTCGTAGAACCGGTTGCTCTGGATAATACCGATCGGGTTCTCTTCTCCGTCTACGGTTCCCTGCTGCATTGCTGTAAACAATTCAGAGAAGGCCATGGGCGTCGGATTGGCTCCGATCGCGGACCATGCCTTCAGATGGATGTCATTTTCCATGGTGCGGATCTTCTGCCCTTTTACGTCTTCTGGCTTGCTTACGGGAATCTTGTCATTGGTATAATTGCGGAATCCATTCTCCCACATTGCCATTCCGCGCAGTCCTACGTCTTCCACGCCTTCCATGATCTTCTCTCCTGCCTCTCCTCCAAAGCCGATATCGTAGACTTCGTCGGAATTCAGGAACAGGTATGGCGTGTCAAACAGGTAATAATCCTTATACATTGTAGAAAGCGAGCTGGTCGATGACACTGCGATATCAATGTCGCCCACCTGTACTCCTTCCACCGAGGTCTTATCATCCCCCAGCTGGTTATCCTGGAATACATCCACGGTTACCGTTCCGTCGGAATATTCCTCTACCAATTCTTTAAACTTCAGTCCCGCCTCTTTCGCGGAAGAGGATGTAACATTGGACAGGATAAGATTGACCTTTTCTTCCTGCTTGAATTTTCCTCCAACCGCAGTGAACGTTGCGCCCAATACTATTGCAGCCACAACCGCCGCCGAGGCGATGATTTTTTTCTTCTCCATTTTCTTCCTCCTATTCTTGCTCCATGCTTCTATACATCTGCAAATACCTCTCAAACTGCTTCCTATACCGTTCATTCCTTGCCATATCCGGCCTCACGGTAGTCTTTACGCTCGGCTCATAGTCGGAAATATCCTTAAGATCCCCTATGATTTCCCGTGCCAGTATGACCGCGCCCATCAGGGAGCTTTGCTTGGATTGATCTATCTCCATCTCTTTTCCAAAGATATCGGCGCACATCTGCGTCCATACCCTGGAATGGAGAATCCCCCCTGATAGTTTTATCTTCTCAGGCTCCCCTGCCACTTCCGTAAGAAGCCTGTAGCAATGATAGAGATTAAATAAGATTCCCTGCTGTACGCCCCTGTACATATCCTTAATGTCATGGCCGGCCTTAAGTCCGGCAAATCCGCCGCCTCTTTTGTCATTCCATCCGGGACATCGCTCCCCAAAGAGGAACGGAAGGAATATGGGCGTATCCAGAATCTCGTCTTCCCCTTGCTCCAGCTGGCTATAGTCCGTCTTGCCAGCTGCCACGTGTTCCACAAACCAGTCAATACAGTTGCAGCACCCTGCCGTTGCGGCCCCGCTAAGCCAGCCCTTAGGCGACAGGTAGCACCAGGTGGATGGCGATTTGGGAATCATCGGCTTGGCGGTACTGATCCGCATGGCTCCGCTGGTTCCCACGGAGAAGGTCATCACATTCTCCTTGATCGCGCCAACGCCGATCTGGTTTAAGCCTCCGTCAGAATTGGCCACAATCACCGGAATCCCCGGGCGTAGCCCCAGAATCCTTGCTCCTTCTTCGGATAATGGCTGCGTATGATTGCTTTCTGTAAGCCGGGACAGCTGGCTTCTGGCGATTCCCGCCATCTTAAGAATCTCATCATCGTATTCCCTGGTATGTATATTCATAAGCCCTGTCCCGGATATCATGCATCGAGAGGCCACCCGCTCCCCGGTCAGCCGGTAGGTGTTATAGGTTCCCTGCCCCATGATATAGTAGTCTTTCAGATCATATCCTTGCTCCCTGAGAAAAAGAAGCTTGAAAAATGGATAGGTGGCATTCACCATGCAGCCTGTCTTCTGGTAATAGTCTTCCACAAAACTGGCATCTTCCCTAAGCCGGCCGCAAAGCGGGGCCGCACCGGTATAGGACCAGGGATAGACCGGTGTCGCCGGCCGCATCCTACGGTCGCAGAGCAGGACGCTGTGCCATGTTCCGCTTAAGGAAATAATGGAAATCTCCCGGCCCCCGGCCAGCTCTCTTCCAATCTTCGCCATGCAGTCAAACACCTTGTCTGCGTCGTGAAGCACTTCCTCATCATACATTTTCCCATATGCTTTTATCTTCTCTTCATACGTTCTGCTCTTTGTATCGTAGAGCATGGCTTTCGCCGATGTCGTACTTGCCTCCAGGGCTAATATCCGCATAACTTTGTCTTCCTTCCGTCTTTCTATCTGTCCTTCTATTTGTCCTGGCAGTCCACGATCACCTTGATCGTGCCGCACGATTCATCCGCGATCATGTCGAATACCTTCTCGCTGTCTTTTAGCGGTACCACATGGGTCACTACCTGCTCCAGCTGTTCTTCCAGGAGCCTGGATAACTCCACCGCCTCCTTGAATTCTTCTCTGGTGTAGACCCTGGTTCCAACAATATGCTGCTCCTTGAAATTCACGTCCCGAAGCATGACCTCATGAGGCGCTTTATGTACCGATACGATGCAGATATTGCCGCTTACCCTTGTAATATCCGTCATCTGCATGGCAGCTGCGGCCGCGCCGCTGCATTCGAAGAGGGTATCGCATCCTTCCCCGTCCGTGGCATCTTTTACGACTTGTTCCAGGTCTTCCTTGGCTGCGTTCACCGGAATCAGGCCGAACGCCCTTGCCTGATCCAGTCTTTTTGCAGCCACATCCGAGATAAATACCTTGGAAGCGCCTGCAAACTTCAGCACGATTCCTGTCAGCATGCCGATGGGACCCGCTCCGATCACGACGCAGGTGTCCATCGCCTTAAAGCCGGATTGGTGGATCGCTCTTACGATCACCGCCAAAGGCTCGATGACTGCCGCCGCCTTATCGCTGACCCCATCCGGAACCTTGTACAGCACGTCCTCATCCACATAGATCCGTTCGCATACGCCGCCGTCCTTATCAATGCCGATCAGTCCCAGGGTATTGCATACATGCTCGTTCCCTGTCCTGCAGGCTCTGCATTGTCCGCAGGATAGCAGCGGAAACGGTACTACCCGGTCGCCTTTCTTGAACTTCTGTCCGTCTTCTGCCACAATCCCCAGAAATTCATGCCCGAAAACCAGCGGCGCCTTGGCTCTGGGATGCGTCCCAAGATAGATTCCAATATCAGATCCGCATATTCCACAGTACTTTATATCCAGTTTTACCGCGCCTTCCTTCTTCTTTGGCTCTTTTACATCCTCCAGCACGGCCTTTTTGGCTCCTTCATACACTAATGCTTTCATAATTTCCTCCATGAACTTTAGATTTTTTTCTTTCTAAAAAAGATTTTTTCTGTATCTAATTATATATTTTATTGTCAATCGCGTCAATCAGCCAATTCTCCTATAATTAGACAAGTAAATTTGTGCAATATTACAACAGCCCATCAGACAGCAGCAAAAAAACCGGCGGAAAACGCAATTTGCTTCTTGCGTCTTCCGCCGGTTCTGTACTTCGTTATTACAGCATCTTATCAATCTTAATGATCATGCTGATCGCCTTTACCGCATTATTAATATGCTCTTTCAGGCATTCCCTGAGCCGCTCTTCATCCTCGTCAAAGATTGCCTGGATAATCTTCCTGTGTTCTTCCACTCCTGCAAAATCTTTCTCCTTAGATTGTTTCCGGAAAATATAATTGCTGTATATGAAAGGATTCACGCTATGGTATAATTCTACCAGTTTCCTGTTCCCCGAGCATTTCAGATACAATTCATGGAATTTGGCGTCATGGATATAATTTTCCATATATTTTTCTACCGTATTCTCATTCTCATACTTCTTCATGATCTCATAATGCTCATTCACATTATTCTCAAGCGCTTCCCTGAGCGTATTGTTCGTATGTACGGCCTCGATGATCTCCTTGGTATAATAAAGATCCATCATCAGCCTCAGGCTGAATATTTCCTTAGCCTCTTCCTCGTCTATCGACTTTATCTTCATTCCATGGCGGGGGAAATTCTCCACGATCTGCTCGGACAGAAGCCGGTTTAAGGCTATCTTTACCGGCGTCTCGCTGGTCCCATACCTGGCCGCCAGTTCTTTTACATTGATCTTCTGTCCTGGCCTTAACTCATGGGCAATAATATCCCTGCGTATATTTCTGCATATGGTATCAACCATGGTTTCTTTCGTCTCTTGCTCTTTCGACTTCTTTTCGTTCATAACACTCCTCCAGATCTTACGCCTCTTCCCTGTCATTCGTTAATTTTAATTTGTCAAGGATATAGAATACCAGGCTCAGCGCCATTCCTACTACGCAGGCCAGCACCATGCCTGTCAGCTGAATATTTCCAAACTTCACCGAGATTCCGGACAGTCCGGTTACAAATACCACGCTTGTCAGCGTCAGGTTCCTGGAACGTCCATAGTCCACCTTGGAATCCACCAGGATACGGATGCCAGATGCGCCAATCATACCGTACAGGAGGAAGGATATGCCCCCGATGACAGGCCCCGGGATCGTCTGGATCAAAGTAGAAAGCTTCCCTACGAAGGAACAGATAATGGAAAGGACGGCAGCGCCTGCGATCACCCTTACGCTATATACCTTGGTGACAGCCATCACCCCAATATTCTCGCCGTAAGTCGTGGTGGGCACGGAGCCGATACATCCGGATATCATGGTAGAAAGGTTGTCCCCCAGCAAAGACCGGTGAAGTCCCGGATCTTTCAGAAGATCCCGCCCTACAATCTTGCTTGTTACCACCTGATGTCCAATGTGTTCCGATGTAATCACCAGCAGTACCGGAAGGATGATCAGGATTGCCTCCATGCTGAACTTCGGCATCTGAAAATTGGGCATGGCAAAGATGGATGCCTTGGACACTTCCGTAAAATCAACGATGCCGCAGCAAAGCGCAGCCACATACCCCGCGATGACCGCAATCAGTATCGGTATCACAGAAAGGAAGCCGCGGAAAAGGATGTTGCCGAATATCGCCACTCCCAGCGTCACCACAAATACGATCACGTTCTTTGGATCCACCGTCTTCTCCAGCAGTCCCGCGTTGCTGGCGGCGCTCCCGGACAATTCCAGCCCGATCAGCGCAACGACCGGTCCCATAGCGGCCGGAGGCAGCACCACGTCAATCCAGTCGGAGCCGAACTTATAGATGATCAGCGCAAGGAGGCAGCCGCAGAATCCCACGGCGACAAATCCGCCCAGCGCGTACGGATATCCCATCTCGCTGATAACGATTCCCGCTGGCGCAAGAAAGGCAAAACTGGAACCTAGGTAAGCCGGCGCCCTTCCCTTCGTGATCAAGATGAACAGCAACGTTCCCACGCCATTCATGAACAGCACGATGGCCGGGCTGATTCCAAACAGGAACGGCACCAGCACGGATGCCCCGAACATGGCAAACATATGCTGGATGCTTAACGGAACCAGCAGCCGGAAAGGAACCTTGTCCTCTATCTGGATGATTTTTCGACTTTCCATTTTATTTCCTCCTCTTGTTCTTCACTCTCAAAACCTACATTCTTCTATATTTTATCATAAGGAAGTGGGGAATGGAATTAGGAATTTAGGGGAATTGGGGGAATTGGGAGGATTGGCGAACCGCCTGAGGGGAGGGGGCGTGGTTTGCTCCGATGCTTTGGCGCCTCCATCTCTTGCACGGATACGTAAGGCTGCCAGAGAGTCGCCGATAGCGGCTCTTCTCTGGCAGTCTAACGTATCCGGCAAGGATATTCCGGACGCCGCCGCTTACCCTGCGCAAGCCACGCCCCCTCCCCTCAGGCTCCCGGCAATTTGCTGGCAATTCCGACGTCAGTGCGGGCGATAAGGTACGCCTTTTGGCAGGATATATTATATAATATCCACTTTTAGAAATTATTCCCCCGGATTATTGTACATGGATTGTAAACTTTTCTTCCTTTCTCACTAGCGCCCTTTATGAAAGTGGCGTACCCTATCGCCTGCACTCACCTAAGAATTACCAGCGTATTGCCGGGAGCCGGGGAAGGGCGGGTGTGGATCGCGCAGGCAAGCGGAGTCGTCCGAAGGATCCTTCCCCAAACTGTAAGAGTCTGAGGCAGGAGGCCTTAAGCCGACTGTCTCAGACTCTTACAGTTTGGTGGAATAGCCGGAGGCGGCGAAGCATCGGAGCAATCCGCCCCCGCCCTTCCCCGGCGTCCTCAATCCGCTAAAATTCTCTTAGTACAATTCCTTCACCGTAGGATATATCCGCCTAAACTTCTGATACCTTTCCTCATATTTTGCCACCAGTTCCGGATCCGGCTCTACCGTATCTACTACTTTTACTAGTTTTTTGGCGATCGTCTCCACATCCGGGTAGGCTTTGCAACCTACTGCCGCCAGCATGGCTGCGCCAAGCGCCGGCCCTTCCTCGCTCTCGATCACATCTACCTTCATGTTCATTACATTTGCGATGATCTTCTTCCACAGCGGGCTTTTTGCCCCGCCTCCGCAGATCTTCGTGCGCTCGATCTGGATGCCAAGACTTCTTGCAACTTCCAGGGAATCCCGAAGCCCGAATGTAACCCCTTCCAGCACGGCCTGGGTCATATCCTCCCTTGTGGTATCCATGGACATGCCGATGAACATCGCGCGGGCATCCGGGTTATTATGCGGAGAACGCTCTCCCATCAGGTAAGGAAGGTAGAATACGTGATTCTCCCCAAGCCTGGTAATGCCCGACTGTTCTGCGGCAAAGTCCTTGGACTTTAAGATTTCCTCGCTCCACCATTTGTTGCAGGCGGCCGCGCTCAGCATACAGCCCATCAGATGGTAATTGCCGTCCGCGTGGGCAAAGGAATGCAGTGCATTGTGCTCATCCACGCCGAATTTCTTGCTGGAGATGAAGATGGTCCCTGAGGTTCCAAGGGAAATATTGCATCTTCCTTCTCCCACCGTGCCTGTTCCGACGGCTGCCGCCGCATTGTCCCCGGCGCCTGCGATTACTTTTACCGACTTTGGCAGCCCCAGTTCTTCGGCAATCCCGGGTCTCAGCGTGCCCACCACTTCGTAACTTTCGTGCAGCGTAGGCAGCTGTGCTTCTGTAATGCCGCAGATATCCAGCATTTCCCCGGACCAGCATCTGTTCTTTACATCCATCAGCAGCATCCCTGACGCGTCGGATACATCCGTGCAGAAAGAGCCGGACAGCTTGTAGGCCAGATAGTCCTTGGGAAGCATGATTTTGCTGATTTTCCCAAAATTCTCCGGCTCATGCTTCTTCATCCAGAGGATCTTCGGCGCGGTAAATCCCGCAAATGCAATGTTCGCCGTATATGCGGACAGCCGTTCCTTGCCGATCGTCTGATTCAGGTAATCCGTCTCTTCCCCTGTTCGTCCGTCATTCCACAGTATCGCCGGGCGGATAACATTATCATCCTTATCCAGCGCCACCAGCCCATGCATCTGTCCGCCGAAGCTGATGCCTGCGACCTCTTCTTTGTCACACTCTGCGGTCAGTTCCCGGATCCCTTCCATGGACTGTTCGAACCAGTCCTGCGGCCTCTGCTCCGACCAGCCCGGGTGCGGGAAGAACAAGGGATATTCTTTGGAAACGATATTGCGTATTTTGCCTTCTTCATCCATCAGCAGCAGTTTTACCGCTGAAGTTCCCAGATCCACTCCTATATATAGCATCTTTTTTCCTCCTTTTATTCCATTTCAACTCTGTTTCTGCTCATAATCTTGCACATACGGCTTTCTATGCCATTCTATCCGCCATTCCTTCCGTCTTACCGCCAGGGATTTTCCGTCGGATATCTGACGGTGGCAGGCTGATTATAGCCAATCTCTTCCACCGGCACGCCGATATACTTGAACACCTCGAACAAGGCCTTTCCGTGGTGGCCGAACGCAACAGCGCCATGGTGCGGATATCCTCCTTCGATCAATACGTGGCGGTAGAACCTTCCCATCTCGGGAATTGCAAATACTCCAATTCCGCCAAAGGAGCGGGTTGCGACAGGCAGCACCTCTCCGTGGGCAATGTAGGCTCTCAGACGGCTGTCCGCAGTACTCTGCAGCCGGAAGAAGGTAATGTCTCCCGGAATGATATCTCCTTCCAGTGTTCCCTGCGTCACCTCCTGTGGAAGCGCCCTTGCCATGATCTTCTGATACTTCATCTCACAGAATGCCAGTTTGGATGAGGCCGTATTGCCGCAGTGGAATCCCATGAACGTATCCTGTCTGGTATAATTGAATCTGCCCTTGATATCCTCTTCAAACATATCTTCCGGCACGGAATTGTTGATGTCAAGCAGGGTTACCGTATCGCCGCTCACGACAGTTCCGATGAATTCGCTCAGCGCTCCGTAGATATCCACCTCGCAGGATACCGGAATGCCCTGGGCGGTCAGGCGGCTGTTCACGTAACAAGGCACGAAGCCGAACTGGGTCTGGAACGCTGGCCAGCACTTGCCAGCGATCGCTACGTATTTGCGGTATCCCTTATGTTCCTCTACCCAGTCTTTCAGCGTCAGTTCGTACTGTGCCAGTTTCGCAAGAATCTCCGGCTTCTTATTGCCCTCTCCCAATTCCTCTTCCATCTCCCTGACAATGCCGGGAATCCGCTCATCCTCGTCATGCCTATGGAAGGCCTCGAACAGATCCAGCTCCGAATTCTCCTCGATCTCCACCCCCAGATTATACAGCTGCTTGATGGGGGCATTGCAGGCAAGGAAATTCAGAGGCCTTGGCCCGAAACTGATGATCTTCAGATTGCTCAATCCTATGATAGCCCGGGCAATGGGCAGGAATTCATGAATCATATCCGCACATTCTCCTGCGTCCCCCACCGGATATTCCGGTATGTAAGCGTTTATGTTCCGCAGTTTCAGGTTATAGCTGGCATTGAGCATTCCGCAATAGGCATCTCCGCGGCCATCCAGCAAACTGCTGCCCGTCTCCTCTGCTGCTGCCAGGAACATCTTTGGCCCGTCAAAATGCTTTGCAAGCAGGGTCTCCGCTATCTCCGGCCCGAAGTTGCCAAGATAGACCGCCAATGCATTGCATCCGGCTTTCTGTATATCCTCCAGTGCCTGCACCATATGGATCTCGCTCTCTACAATACAGATCGGACATTCATAGATTCCTTCCTCCCCGTATTTTTCTTGATAGGCCTTCATCAGATTCTCTCTTCTCGTCACGGACAGACTCTCCGGGAAGCAGTCGCGGCTGACAGCCACAACCCCAATCTTCACTTCTGGCATGTTACTCATAATCATTGTACCTCCTTCTCCTATTTCGTCAAGTAATTATAGCGTAATATTTTCTCCTTTTAACCCGCAGAAAGCGCCTTCGATCGCGGCCTCCTTATGGGCGATCAGCCATTTGTTCCTGGCCGCCAGAAGCCGGTCCTCTCCATCCTTTCCAGGCTTAAAGCCCAGGTCTGTATTGGTATCTTTCGGCAGTACGATGACGCATCTAAACCCATTTCCCTGCGCTGTACAAGGCGCATAATGAAGCGTCGTGGCATATAGTTCCACCGCCGTCCCGGCCGGAACATAATATGCCTGCGCCCTTTCCGTATCATAGGTGTAATCCGCCTCTATATCCTGCTGCCGTCCCAGAAGCAGAATCAGATCGCTGGCCGCAATGTCTATCTCCGAGGAACGATGGTACTCCAGCGCATTCAGCTTATGATTATTGCCATTGCAATAGCCAATCTGGATGGGCAGGCCTCCGTATGCCCGCTCTTTCAGTTTCGCCGCCACAGGCAGCCCTTCCAGTTCCTCCACGGACGCCATATAGATGACGCCGTCATCTGGTACCGGCGTGTGTCCCATCTCTTTTAGCATCCGGTCAAAGCCATAACCTTTCAGCACCTTTCCATATACTCCAAAAGACGGATCTGTAACCTTGCGAATCTCCATGTTTTCTTCCTCCTTTTGCCTTCGTTTGCTATAAGGTCATTATATCAACTTATTCTTTCTGCCTCGACCAATTATTCGCCCTGTTTATGGCAAATTCTTGCCTTTTTGTTCAAAAGGGGACAGGGCAGATGCCAAGTGGGGACGTAACACTTTTGAAAAGTGTTACGTCCCCACTTAAGTCCCCGCTTGATTCTCTGCCTGACGCTTTCTGTATTCGCTTGGCAGCATGCCATATTTTCTTTTGAATACCTTTGCAAAAGCCTTGCTGTTGGCAAAGCCGTTATTACTGGCGATCTCGCCAATCGCATCGGATGTGTTCACCAGATCCTTGTATGCATATTCCAGCCTGATATGATCCAGATAAGTCTTATAATTGGTCCTGGCATACTTCTGAAACATCCTGGACAGATACGTCGGCGAATAGCCGAAGATCTTCGCCAGGCTCTCCAGGGATAAGTCCTTGGTATAGTGTTCCTTCATGTATGCCGTGATAGCGGAAAGCTTATTCAGCTTCTTATTCCGGCGCACCAATTCCATGCTGACCTCCATCTCACGGTATTTGGCCACCAGAAGATACACCAGCAGGTAGAACTGGCCCAGGACCTTCAATTCATAGCCGCAGTCCCGGCGGGCATATGTCTCGTACATATCTTCGATGAGGCGCATCACTTCCTCGTCCTGAAGTCTGGAACTATGGGAGAAGTAGATGAAACGTTCCTCCGTATAGTAATTTTCGAACGTGGCCAGCGGTATCTGAAGCACAATGGTCCGGTTGGCCTTTGGGGACTGGATGGAATGAATCTCATTGGAATTGACCAGCATGAATTCTCCGGGCTTAAGCGGGTATTCCTTCTCATTCAGGAAGAATCTTAATTCTCCCTCAAACAGCGCAAATATTTCTACCGACCGATGCCAGTGCTTCTCCCTGACGTAGTTGCCATCCTTGCCTTCGAAGATGAACATCTTAAATGGGATATCATCATTGGGCATGATGAACTCATGTGAATATTCCATATCTGCTTATCCTCCATTTTCACAGGGTTTGTCTGAAGCGCCGGCCTGTATCCACCCGGTCGCTCCCAGTACCTGGACCGCCATGGCTCCGCATGCATTTGCGTATTCGGCGCATTCCCGCAGTTCCCTGCCTTCCGATAATGCGTAGATAAACCCGGCGGCAAAACTGTCTCCGGCTCCGGTGGTATCGATGCATCTTACCCCCGGCTTCGCCATCACCCTGTAGCATTCCCTTCTGTTCCTTACCAGGCATCCTCTGGCCCCGCATTTGATGACGACATTCTTCACGCCTGCCTCAAGCAGGCGCTCTGCTGCCTCTTCGGCCGTGTCCTTCCCGGTCACCAGGCATGCCTCCTCCTCATTTGGCAGAATGTAATCTACATATTCCAGCGCCTCTTTGATATCCTCCACCGTCTCGCCGTGCTTCCTTTTGGTCATATCCGCGCACACCATCATCCCCTGGCTCTTTGCCTGGGCAAATATCTTCGTAAGGCTCCTGCAGTCAATCTCAGGAAACACGAAGATGCTGGCAAAGCTAAGAATCTTTGCCCCTTCCGGGAAAGGCATCCTGACATCCTCTATTTTAAGCCTCCTGAGGCTTCCGTTGGCATTGGTTAGGAAACTGCGTTCCCCGCCTTCCTTGATCAGGACCACGTTGATTCCCGTGGATATCTCAGGGCGGATCTGCCGTGGATCTACCGCGATCCCCTCTTCCATGCACATCTCCCGGATTATCCGGCCTGCATGGTCATCCCCAAGTACCGTCTCCAGGCGGACCTTTTTCCCCATTCTAGCCAAGATCACAGCCTCGTTAAATGCGTCTCCCCCGGTGGACATGCAGATATCCTCCATGGGACTTGAGCCCGTACGAAACACCGCTTCGTCCGCCGGCCTCGCCAGCACGTCCATAATTGCCGCTCCTATCACCACTATTTCCGGCATTCCTCTTCTAGTCCTTTCTCTCTTTGCCTTTTTCATGCTTCTTCTGATACATCCGCGTATCTGCCTGTTCTACCAGATTGTAGATGGATATCTTCTCATCTCCGTCATGGATCGCATATCCTGCGGAAAATGAAGTCTCTGGCTCAAAGTCCTGCATCTTCCTTTCAAAGGCTGATTGAATCCTGTTGATCAGCTCTTCCATCTTATCCTTTGAAGCATTTGCCATCATCACTACGAATTCATCTCCTCCGGTACGGTATGCCCACGCGTCCCTGGCTAGGCCTTCTCTTATCGCTTCTGCGGAGCGCTTGATATACTCGTCTCCGAAAATGTGTCCGTAATGATCATTTACTGCCTTCAGATAATCCAGATCAATGACGCCTACGCCGATATTCTTTAACTTCTTTTCAGCCTCCAGATTCCCCATATCAATGTCAAACGCGTTCCGGTTCTTCATCTGCGTCAGCATATCCGTATTATACATATCCTTGCTCAAAGGATTGGAGAGCCTTCGAAATCGGAACTTTGCAATCGTTCCAGCTAATATGCACATAGCAATGATAATGATCGGAGATATAATTTCCAGCCTCCGGTAAGCATTGTACTGCTCCTCCGCGTCAAACTCCACTCCCATCACGCCTATAACAGGACTGTCCTTCGCATCTCCCTTATGGATTGGATAATAGGCAAGAAATATCTTCCCCCAGGAAGTCTCCAATATCTTGTCCGGAAGCACTACCTCTCCCTGGTACGCACGCTCGATGTCCGCAATAATCTCTTTCTCAATAGGATCCCCCGGATTCCGGAAATCTGGCGACGATTCTTCCAGCCCATCCACCACATAAATATATTTCCCGTCCGTATTCTTCTTCGCTGTGTAGAGATAGCGCACGCCTGTAGCCTTCCTTATCTCCCCCAGCAGTTTCTTATCTCTCTGATAGGCCAAAGAGTCCACGTCCTGGATCGTATTTACAGCATCAAAATCTTCTTCCACCAGCACCTGTTCCAGATACTGGTGAATAGATTCTGTACGCATCTCAAGCGTTTTTATCATCTCATTGTATGTCGTTTTGTAATAAAACCCATAGATAAATACGGAAGAACAGATGGTGAGCGCCACCGCAAGCAGCGCCGCCTGTACATCTACTCTCCCAAGTCCTTTATGGAGCTTTTTTCTTATCGTATCCATCCGGCATTTCCTTCCTGGCTATAGCCACACGCCCGGCAATCTGCCAGCTTCTTTTAATAGTGTACTACGCCAGGCTTGCATACGCAATTACTAAAACCGTAATTGTTATTGCACTTTTCCATAGCACTGGGTAATGGTCACCGAACTGGTATCCTCATCCTCGATTTCCGCTTCAGCATACGTCTGTCCATCGACAGGATGCAGGATTGGCTGGATCGCCAGGTCTTCCGGGACCAGCTTCCCCCGCCACGCTTCCAGATCCTCTTCCTCCTGGTAGAACCTGACGCCTGTATTCCCGGTTCTCTGCCCTGCGCCGGATGGGATATTCTTAATTTTTAATCCCACGATCTTATAATCTTCCAACTGTTTCCCCACTTCTGCCCCATGCTCTCTTAGGAAAGCGCAGGTTTGCCCGAAGAATGGATAGATGGCGGCTCTCATATCTTTGGCGCTGACTTCGGATTCCAATTCTATGTAGCCGGCCGGAAGCGATTCCTTCAGATCCGCAAGTTTCAGGCTGCCAACATCCGCTTTATACGCAGCCAGAAAGTCTTTTTTCTCCTGGGCTGACAGCCGAAGCGTCTGTTCAAGCACGCCGTCCGACCAGACCAGTCTTTCCTGATCCGCCTCCTCAATCTCCGTCAGCGGGTAGGCCTTCTCTTTATATTCCCTGCTCTCATACACGCCGGCAAACGTATCCAAACTCTCTTCATCCACCGGATAGGCCCGGTATTTCTCTGCCCCGTTTTTCATCTCATAGCATACGGTAACCGTCGTAACTCTGCCGGATTCTTTTTCTGAACCATCTCTGGCGTTCGTCTTCCCATTCCATGCATTTCCCTGCTGGCAAACCTCCCTTAGCCAGGCAAGCCCTTCTTCCATTCCGTTCTCGTACAAAGAATACTGCGCAAGCCTAGCGTCTATCAGATAATGGTCCCTTCCCGCTTCAATCTCTTCAAATTGGGCCTGGCCGATATCCACCCCATTCATGAAGATGGAAAGTCCCTTGATCTGGTCCGGCTGCGGGTAGAAGCCATCGAAGGAATCACAGCCTCCGAGAAAGGCAAGTGCTGCCGTGCATACGACGATGCATTCTGCCACCAGCTGTCCCTTCCTGCGTCCTATCTTTCTTAAGGGCGCCCGAACCAGCCCCTCCATCAGCAGATGGGCGGCCAGCGTGCCGGCAGCGCCAGCCATCAGAAGGCACAGCACGTCTTTTAAGCCTCCTTCCCCCATTGTTTGGAAGACCTTTAGGATCAAGGTACAGACGCATAAGCCAGCAAGCAGAGATAGCAGGAACTCTGTCACGCGTTCCGCCAACCGGCTCGCAAAGCCCCTTCCTGTCATCTCCGTCTTTCTTCTTCCCAATACCAGCAGAATTGCTATGCCCAGAAGCAATATCCATGCAAATGCAGCGCACATCTGCCCACCATTCGGGAAGTACTCCAGTACCTCCCGCCTCTCATACAGGAAGGTTCCTGCCAAAACTTCCGCAAGCCTTGCAGGCGCCAGCATTCTGCCGGCCTCTTCCAAGAGCGGGATGCGGTAAAACGTATGGAAGACCTCTTGGGACATTCCAAGCAGGACGTACTGTATCAGGATCTCGAAATAAAACAGCAGAACGGCCAGCACCGCCACCGCAAAAGCCACTCTGCCCGATACCGCGGCAGCCAAAAGCCCCATATGGTAGAACAGCAGAAAAACCAGCAAAAAGACGATCACGCTGCGCACGGTATACCCACTGGCATAAGAAGCAAACACAGTATCACGGCTTGCCTGATACAGGGCGCATGCCGCCTGGGTGATTAAAAACGGAAAGGCAAAATGCAGCAGCCCATGGAAATAATGCGTCCAGAATATCGTGCTTCTCTTTACCGGAAGACTAAAGTAGAAGTCCTGCTTTTTCGCCTGGAACAGATAGCCGAATTCTGAAAACGCCAATAAAATTCCAAGTCCCATACACAGATAAGATAATTCCGCGCTTCCAATTCCGGAAAACGCAAAGTCAGTATCTATAGAAAGCGACATGACTTTGAATATCAGATACAGCGCAAACCCTCCCCAGGCAAGGATCGCGCTGATATGCCCCCGCCCGGCTTCTTTCAGCCAATTACTGTAATACTTTGCGGATGTCATAACCATTTTCCTCCATCTCTGTCATAAATATCTCTTCCAGCGTCATCGGCACCTCCTTGTAGAAGATGGGATTCCTCTGCCGGATATTCTCCAGGGCCTCCTCTTTCTTTCCTCTGGCGATCACCGTAGTAAAGCAGCCGTCCCGATGGCAGCGCACAATCGACGGATGCTCCGCCATCAGCGGTTCGTCCTGCTCGAATACGCACTGAATCTTGGTCATCGTTCCTGCCTTCTCCCTCATATCGCCGGCCAGCAAAAGGCCTCCTTTGTGCAGGATCCCAATCTCATTGCAGAAGTCCTCCAGATCCTGTAATTTGTGGGCTGCCACCACAACGGTAAGCACGCGCTCCTGGATTTCTTTTCCAAACAGGTTCTTCATCGCCTCCGTCACCACCGGATCCAGTCCGTCAAATACTTCGTCGCACAGCAGGTAGTCTGTATTGGCGCACAAGGCCAGGATCAGAAACGCCTGCCTCTTCATTCCCTTGGAAAATGTACGCAGCGGCCGCCGGATATCCAGTTCCAGCCGATCCGCCATATACCGCACGCCGTTTCGGTCCATGGCAGAATACTGCTTCTGATAGAATCTGGCCATATCTTCCATGGTGGCTGTTGGGAAATAATAAGGGTCGTCCGGCAGATAGAAGAAGCGTTCTTTTGCCCCGGGATTCTCATATGCGTCCTCTCCATCAATCCTGACCGTCCCGGCGTCAGCCTTAAGAATTCCTGCCATCACCCGAAGAAGCGTGCTTTTCCCGGCTCCGTTGGTTCCCAGCAATCCAAATACTTTTCCTTCAGGTATTCGAAAGGAGACTTGGCTTAACGCCGCAGTGTCGTCAAAATGCTTGCTTATGTTCTCAATCTCTATCATCTGAACCCTCTTTTCGCCCTATACTTTTGTTTTATATGTTACAACAACTTAATAAATTGTAACATATTTGTAATATATTAGCAAGTTTTCAGGATTGCCGCACCTCTGCATGCTTCTGCCATCCTGCTGGCGGCTTTCTCTCATTTCAGGAGAAAGACCCCCGGGGAATTGATTTCTATTCCCCGGGGGTCTTCTTTATTCAATATCTAATTCTGGCGGCACATCCAGTTCGTGCGGTACAGGCCTGCCGTTCTTCTTTCTCTGTCTTACGCATTCCGTCAAGAGATATTCTATCTGGCCGTTGACAGAACGGAAGTCGTCCTCTGCCCAGGCGGCGATCGCATCGTAGAGTTTGGCTGAGAGCCGGAGCGGGACCTGCTTTTTCCCTTTATCTGCCATATCAGTAAAGTGTTCCTGAATTTACGATCGGCTGTGCATCATGATTTCCACAAAGCACTACCAGCAGATTGGATACCATTGCCGCCTTTCTCTCTTCATCCAATTCTACCACCTGATTCTCATTCAGCCGTTCCAAAGCCATCTCAACCATCCCCACTGCACCGTCTACGATCATTTTCCTGGCATCAATGATAGCAGATGCCTGCTGTCTCTGCAGCATAGCCGCCGCAATCTCAGGCGCATAAGCCAGATAGGTAATACGTGCCTCGACGATCTCAAGGCCTGCCTCTTCCACCTTTGTCTGGATCTCTTCCCGGATTCTGGAAGCCACCACCTCGCTGGAGCCTCTCAGGCTTCCGTCGTCGGCAATCCCATCTCCCGTGGTGTCCACGTTGGGAGCCACATCATAAGGATACAGTCGCACGATGTTCCTCAGAGCGCTGTCGCACTGGAGGGACAGATATTCCTTGTAGTTATCCACATTGAAAACTGCCTTTGCCGTGTCAACTACCCGCCATGTCACCGCGATTCCGATCTCAACGGGGTTGCCCAGACAGTCATTGATCTTCTGCCGGTTATTATTCAAAGTCATAATCTTTAAGGAGATCTTCTTATTTCCGGCCTCCGCGCCTGCACTCTGACCGGATTCCTTTCTCTTGCCTCCGTCCACATCGCCGCTCTGGCTAAGCCTTGTCTTAGATGCCGGGTTGACGCTTGTGCAGAATGGATTCACATAATAGAACCCATTATCCTTCAGCGTGCCGATATATTTACCGAACAGCGTAAGCACCAGTGCCTCCTGCGGCCTTAAGACCTTCAGGCCCAGGAATGGAATCCAGCCGATACAAACCCATATGCCTGCTAAAATTCCTACTGCCACATGCTCCCCGGCCACTCCATAGATCAGGCCTGCCGTTGCTGCTCCGTATAGGACAAGAAGTAACAGAAGCATAGCCATGCCATACCGTTTGCCCTTAAAAACCTTTTCTTTCATAATTCATACCGCCCTTCTATCTTTTGATGTTTTAATGATATCATTTTGATATCAGTTTGTCAACAACTACCTTCGCATGAATTATAAACTCTTTTCAGATTTATACGGTATATCCGGAAAAGCAAAAAAAGGACCTTCCGATTTCTCGGAAAGCCCTTTTGAATTCAAATAATCCAATATTATTCGATGATTGTAGCAACTCTTCCTGATCCTACTGTACGTCCGCCTTCACGGATAGCGAAACGAAGTCCCTGCTCCATAGCAACTGGGTGAATCAGTTCGATTGACATCTCTACGTTATCTCCAGGCATGCACATCTCAACGCCTTCTGGCAGGTTGCAGACACCTGTAACGTCTGTTGTTCTGAAGTAGAACTGTGGACGATAGTTGTTGAAGAATGGAGTATGACGTCCACCTTCATCTTTTGTCAGAACGTAAACCTGAGCTGTAAACTTGCTGTGGCATGTTACAGAACCTGGTTTAACAAGAACCTGTCCTCTTTCGATCTCTGTTCTCTGAACACCACGAAGCAGAGCTCCAATGTTGTCTCCAGCCTGACCTTCGTCAAGAAGCTTACGGAACATCTCGATACCTGTTACAACAGTCTTTCTTGTCTCTTCCTTGATACCAACGATTTCAACTTCGTCGTTTACATGAAGAACACCACGCTCTACTCTACCTGTAGCAACTGTACCACGTCCTGTGATCGTGAATACGTCCTCTACTGGCATCAGGAATGGCTGGTCTGTTGCACGCTGTGGATCTGGGATGTAAGAATCTACTGCATCCATCAGTTCCATGATCTTGTCGCCCCATTCTCCTGAAGGATCTTCAAGAGCCTTAAGAGCAGAACCCTGGATGATTGGTGTATCATCGCCCGGGAACTCATATTCATCAAGCAGTTCGCGAATTTCCATTTCTACTAATTCAAGAAGTTCTTCATCGTCTACCATGTCGCATTTGTTCATGAATACAACGATGTAAGGAACGCCTACCTGACGAGAAAGCAGGATATGCTCTCTTGTCTGAGCCATAACACCGTCAGTAGCAGCTACAACGAGGATAGCGCCGTCCATCTGAGCAGCACCAGTGATCATGTTCTTAACGTAGTCAGCATGTCCTGGGCAGTCAACGTGTGCATAGTGACGCTTCTCTGTCTCATACTCAACGTGAGCTGTAGAGATTGTGATACCACGCTCTCTCTCTTCTGGAGCCTTGTCGATGTTTTCGAAATCTACAGCAGCGTTACCAGCAACTCTTTCAGAAAGAGTCTTTGTGATAGCAGCTGTTAAAGTTGTTTTGCCGTGGTCAACGTGACCGATTGTACCAATATTACAATGTGGTTTGTTTCTTTCAAATTTAGCTTTTGCCATTTTGAATATCCTCCTTAAATACAGCGCCTTTTCGGCATTTATAATTTTTTACGTTTGCTCGGCTATCTCTGATTATATTTCAAATCTATTTGTTTTTCAAGCCTTTTTACCATTTAATTAATCATTTTTAACGGATAATACTTTTTCCTGTACAGATTTCGGAACTGGCTCATATTTCTCAAAGAACATTGAGTAATTTCCACGTCCCTGTGTTCTGGAACGCAGGTCTGTAGAGTATCCGAACATCTCTGACAGCGGCACGTAAGCACGTACGATCTTTCCGCCGCCCAGGTCATCCATACCTTCCACGCGTCCACGGCGAGAGTTGATATCGCCGATAACATCGCCCATATATTCTTCCGGCATCGTTACCTCAACCTTCATGATAGGCTCAAGAAGTACTGGAGCGGACTTCTTCATTGCATCCTTGAACGCTAATGATCCGGCAATGTGGAATGCCATTTCACTGGAATCGACTTCATGGTAAGAACCATCGTATACGTTAGCCTTAACTCCAACTACCGGGAATCCTCCCAGGATACCGGACTTCATAGCCTCTTCGATACCTTCGCCTACTGCCGGGATATATTCCTTCGGAATCGCTCCGCCGACAACAGTAGATTCAAACTTGTAGGTCTCTTCTCCGTTAACGTCCATTGGCTCGAACTTAACTTTACAGTGTCCGTACTGTCCACGTCCGCCTGACTGTTTCGCGTACTTGCTGTCCACGTCAACCGGCTTGGTGAATGCTTCTTTGTATGCAACCTGAGGAGCTCCGACATTAGCCTCTACCTTGAATTCACGCAGAAGTCTGTCTACGATGATCTCCAGGTGAAGTTCTCCCATACCAGCGATGATCGTCTGTCCTGTCTCATGATCCGTATGAGCACGGAATGTCGGGTCTTCTTCTGCAAGTTTTGCAAGAGATTCTCCAAGTTTTCCCTGGGATGCCTTTGTCTTTGGCTCGATAGCCAGCTCGATAACCGGCTCCGGGAATTCCATGGACTCTAAGATAACCGGATGTCTCTCATCACAGATGGTATCTCCTGTAGTCGTAAACTTGAATCCGATCGCTGCGGCGATATCGCCAGCGTATACCTTCTCAAGTTCTTCCCTCTTATTGGCATGCATCTGAAGGATACGTCCAACACGTTCCTTCTTGCCTTTTGTCGCATTCAGCACGTAAGATCCTGAATTGATAGATCCTGAATAAACTCTGAAGTATGCCAGTTTTCCTACGAATGGGTCTGTCATAATCTTGAATGCCAGAGCAGAGAATGGCTCTTCATCAGAAGAATGTCTCTCTACTTCATTGCCATCCTCATCCGTACCTGTGATGGCAGGGATGTCTGTAGGTGCAGGCATGTATTCAACGACTGCATCCAGAAGTTTCTGAACGCCTTTATTTCTATATGCGGTTCCGCAGCATACCGGAACTGCCGTACACTCGCAAGTTGCTTTTCTGAGTGCTTTCTTCAAGTCGTCAACAGATGGCTCGTTTCCTTCCAGATATTCCATCATAAGATCATCATCAAGATCGCAGATCTTCTCTACCAGTTCTGTACGGTAAAGTTCTGCGTCATCCTGCATGTCTTCCGGAATATCTACAACGGAGATATCCTCGCCCTTCTCATCATTGTAGATATAGGCTTTCATCTCCATCAGGTCGATGATTCCCTTGAAATCATCTTCCTTGCCGATTGGCAGCTGAAGGCAGATCGCATTCTTTCCAAGTCTTGTCTTAATCTGTTCTACAGCGTTGTAGAAATCTGCACCCAGAATGTCCATCTTGTTGATAAATGCCATTCTTGGTACATTGTATGTGTCAGCCTGACGCCATACGTTTTCTGACTGCGGCTCAACGCCGCCCTTAGCACAGAATACGCCTACAGCGCCATCCAATACACGAAGTGAACGCTCAACCTCTACAGTGAAGTCAACGTGTCCCGGGGTATCAATAATATTGATACGGTGCTCAAGAGCGCCTTTTTTCGGCTTTGTCTGCTCTTCCAGCGTCCAGTGGCATGTCGTAGCTGCAGAAGTGATCGTGATACCTCTTTCCTGTTCCTGCTCCATCCAGTCCATGGTAGCAGTACCCTCATGAGTATCACCAATCTTATAGTTAACACCGGTATAATATAAGATACGTTCTGTCAATGTAGTCTTACCGGCATCAATATGAGCCATAATACCGATATTTCTTGTTCTCTCTAATGGATATTCTCTTCCAGCCAAGATTTTTTCCTCCTATATTATACGCAATTAGAAACGGTAGTGGGCAAATGCCTTGTTTGCCTCTGCCATCTTGTGCATATCTTCTTTCTTCTTTACGGATGCGCCTGTGTTGTTGGCTGCATCAAGAATCTCATTGGCCAATCTTTCTTCCATCGTCTTCTCTCCTCTTTTACGAGAATAGGATGTAAGCCAGCGAAGCGCTAAAGCCTGTCTTCTGTCTGCTCTAACTTCGATTGGTACCTGGTAGGTTGCTCCACCGATACGTCTTGCCTTTACCTCAAGTACTGGCATGATGTTGTTCATAGCCTCTTCGAATACTTCGATTGCCGGCTTGTCGGATTTTGCTGCAACCCTGTCAAATGCTCCGTATACAATCTTCTGGGCTACGCCCTTCTTGCCATCCAGCATGATGTTGTTGACAAGCTTGGTAACCACTTTGTTATTGTATAACGGATCCGCTAATACGTCTCTTTTTTGAGTATGTCCTTTACGTGGCACGGTTCTTCCCTCCTTAAACATGTTTGTGTAATTGTAAATGTTACACTGATTAATTCATCGGTACTCACATGTGTCTTTCTAATGATACTGTGTAGTGCACAGGACATTGATCTATATCCTTGCAACTTACTTAATCATAGTTCTGTTTGTGACTACATCTTCTTAACTAATGAACTTATTTCTTAGCGTCTTTTGGTCTCTTAGCACCGTATTTAGAACGTGCCTGCCTTCTCTTGGCAACACCTGCTGTGTCAAGCGTACCTCTAACGATATGATATCTTGTACCTGGAAGGTCTTTTACTCTTCCTCCACGGATAAGAACAACGCTATGCTCCTGAAGGTTGTGTCCCTCTCCTGGAATGTAGCTTGTTACTTCGATACCGTTAGACAGACGTACTCTGGCGATCTTTCTAAGAGCTGAGTTCGGCTTCTTCGGTGTTGCAGTCTTAACTGCTGTACATACGCCTCTCTTCTGAGGAGCGGATTCGTTCGTACTTCTCTTTCTTAAAGAGTTGTACCCTTTCTGAAGCGCTGGAGCGGTAGACTTCTTTACAGATGTCTGACGTCCTTTTTTTACTAACTGGTTAAATGTTGGCATTCTCTTTCACCTCCTACGATTATAATAAGTTGCTCATTCATTTTACCATGAATATTGGTGCACAAAAATACGATGCATCTTCATGCACGCTAAATTAGTGTATTACGATTCTCTACGGTTGTCAAGTGGTTTCTTGGCAATTTTCTTCTATTTTCCGCGGTTTTCTGCATTGGAAGGCCCTTATGGCCAGACATGCCAGGATGATTCCTGCCGCAACCCCCGCGCTGTCTATCATCACGTCCCTGATCTGCCCGCTGCGCCCCGGCACGAACAGCTGATGGAATTCATCGCTGGCCGCATAAGCCGCCCCTATAAGAAAGCAGGCCAGCAGCTGGCGCTTCCATGGCTTCCTGATATCCATGATAGCGCCTGTAAGCAGGATTCCGAGAAGGGCATACTCCGAGGCATGGGCCGCCTTGCGGACCGGATAGTCAATCTTTGCCGCAAACGCCGCCTGCCTTTTTCCCGGCCATTCCTTATATTCTTTTATGACTGCCTTGCCAATCAGCATTCCCACAGACCTGCTCATCTCCTCCGAATCTTCCGCCACCTTGGCTGAAAATGAGAAAATGACGATCATCCACAGGAGCGCTGCCACTGCAAATATTTTTCTGCGCATAACTACCTTCTTATTATAATCCTAATACATCCGCAATCGCGCCCATCTCTTCCAGTGCCACGTCAATCAAGTCGTCCAGGCTTAAGCCGGTAAACTCGATTGCTTCCATATAATCCCTATTTGCTCCCGCCGCGAATCTTAGTTCATTAAAACGTTTCATCACGGACTTGTGCTTCACGCTGGCAATCTTCTTATCCGGATAGATCTGCGCCACCGCTTTGACGAACCCGCTCATGGGGTCTGCCGCCAGCACCGCGTACTGAAGGGTGGTCTTCGCCTTCATGCCGCTCTTTGGATTGTGGGCGCAGATGGCGTCAAAGAGAATCTTGTCGTCAATTCCTTCTTTCTTAAGTATCTCCACGGATGTGGGGCCGTGGACGCTCATGTCATGCTGCCAGTCGCACTGTTCCTCATCCAGGTCGTGCAGCAGCCCTACGATTCCCCAATACTCCACATCATCCGGAGCAAGCCTTTTGGCGAGGCCTCTCATAATCGCCTCGACCGCATAGGAATGGGTAATGTAGTTCTCGCCCTTCATATATTTCATCAATATCTCATGTGCCTGTTCTCTGTTCATCCTAACTTCCTCCTTTAAACATTCTTGCATATGTATGTTATTGTAGCACACATATTTTTGAATGTGAAGTTACAGAAAATGCAGAATTTGGCATTGCTTTTCCCCGCTTCCTTCCGTATAATCTTTAGAGGAATTACTGAAACTATACTTTTACATGAGAGGAACCTATTATGGAACTAACAATACATACCTTTATCATCGTATGCCCCCTTGTCTTCCTGGCCGGCATGGTAGACGCCATCGGAGGAGGCGGCGGGCTGATTTCCCTTCCCGCCTATCTAATCGCCGGATTGCCGCCCCATGCGGCTGTTGCCACCAATAAGATGTCGTCCCCATTTGGCACCGCGCTTGCCACCTACCGCTTCGCCCGTAATCATCTGATCAATGTAAAGCTGGCCGTCCCATCCGTGATCGCGGCAATCATCGGCTCCTTCATCGGCTCCCATGTCTCTTTGATGGTGCCGGAAAAGGTCATGGCCTATGTGCTGGTGGTGGTCCTTCCCTTGTCCGCGTTCCTGGTATTAAATAAGAAGCTTTTCAATGACAAAGGTTCCAATGAAGTTACCCTTGACAGGCGCACCTATCTGACCGCGGCCATAGCTGCCTTTATCATCGGCTGCTACGACGGCTTCTACGGACCCGGTACCGGCACCTTCCTGATCATCGCGTTTACCGTATTTGCCAGGCTAAGCATCAAGACTGCCAACGCGCAGGCAAAGGTGATCAATCTCACGACGAATATTACCTCCCTGATCATCTTCCTGCTCAATGGGCAGGTGATCATCTCTCTGGGACTTGCCGCCGCGGCCTGCAATATGCTGGGAGGCTATATCGGAGCAGGCCTGGTCATGAAGAACGGCGCCCGGATCGCCAAGCCCAGCATTCTGTTCGTGCTAGTTCTTCTCGGCTGCAAAGTGGCTGGATTCTATTAAGATGATTCTTCCGGAACTACGATCAGCTCCTTCGTAAAATGATTCAGCACTTCGCAGCCATCTTCCGTAATCAGTACCAGATCCTCAATCCGTACCCCCAGATTCTCCTGCGGCAGATAGATGCCCGGTTCCACCGAGAAGCACTGGCCCACTTTGATGATATCCTGGTTCACGGAAGATACATCTGGAAATTCATGATCTTCCAGGCCGATGGAATGGCCTGTCCTGTGGGTAAAGTATTTTCCATATCCTTTTTCTTCTATATAATTCCTGGCCGCCAGATCCACATCGCACATCCGGTTCCCCGGTCTTGCGGCCTCTATGCCGCGCCGGTTTGCTTCTACTACGATATCGTAGATTTCTTTGGCACGCTTCGAAACCTCCCCGATAAATACCGTTCTTGTCATATCTGAGGCATAATTGTCTTTAAATGCCCCAATATCCAGGATTACGCAGTCTCCCCTTTTGCCTTTCGAGTCATCCGTTACATGGTGGGGGTCGGCCGCACCTTTGCCGTAAGCCGTAATCGGGTCAAAGGACACGTCCTCGCACCCCAGTTCCTTATAGATCTGGCGCATCTTGGCGTCCAGTTCCCGCTCCGTAAGCCCCTTTGCCACCCATGGAATGATTCTCTCCATGGCAATGTCGTTAAGCCTGGAAGATTCCCGCATCCGTTCCTGCTCTTTCTCATCCTTTACCGCTCGGATATAGTCAACGATCGGCGAGCCGTTGACATACCGGCTTCCTCCGCCCAATTCCTGCAGACGCAGCAGGAATCTGGCGGGCCAGGTCTTATCGATCCCGATGGCCTTGTCCTTTTCCACAAATCTGCTTAGAATCTCCACGCCGTCTTCTACATCGTCATACCAGACCAGTTCCACTCCGAGATCTTCTTCCTGCGGAAACAGCCTGTTGATCACCAGCCTGTGATTCCCGTCAACATTTAAGTATAATGCCAGCAGGCGCTCCCCAGGGTGAATCCATTTCCCTATCAGGTAGAAGATCGCCACCGGATCCGACACGATCATCTGGGGTATCCCTTGCTCCTTCATTGACTCCAGCACTCTCGCCACTTTGTTCTGATCCATCATTCATCCCGCCTTTCCTTTTAAGCAGCGAAAATCGGCAGTAAGAATACCACCGATTTCCACTGATTCATTATTCTATTCTGCCTATAATCGGCAAATCTTATTCCATTTCCCGGTTATTTTATATCATCAATCGTCTTGGTATGGCAGCTGTGCACGCAACCGCTGCAGCCACAGCCGCATCCGCAGGACCCCCCTGCCTTTTTCTTCTTCCACATGCTTCGCAGGATGAGTACTACGATTGCAAGAATGATTCCTCCCAGGACAGTTGTTGATAGTATACCGCTGATTGCCGCTAATGCCATGTCTTTTCCTTCTTTCTCTTAACTATGCCTTCGCCTTTTTGGCTCGCACGCTTGATATATTTACATTCAGTGTGGCGCTCTCCTTATAGGGCCGCAGAAGCAGATACAGGAACCCTGCCAGTATAAGAACCGCTGCCACAGTGCCAGCTGTAAAACCGCCGCCGGCAAGGAGGCTTCCGAACTGGAATACGCATAAGGACACCGCATAAGCCAGAAGCGTCTGATATCCGATCGCGAACCAGAACCACTTGGCATTGTTCATCTCCCGCTTGATCGCGCCCATGGCCGCAAAGCAAGGCGCGCACAGAAGGTTGAATACGAGGAACGAATAGGCCGCCACAGCCGTCATGCTTGCCGCGAGGGTTCCCCATACTTCTGCCCCATCTTCCGCGACTTCCGCGAATCCATAGAGGATGCCAAAGGTTCCCACCACGTTCTCTTTTGCCACCAGCCCGGTGATCGCTGCCACCGCTGATTTCCAGTCTCCCCAGCCAAGCGGCGCAAAGATCCATGCAATCCCTCTTCCGATCGCCGCAAGGAAACCGTCGCTTAGGTCTTCCACCATGCCAAAGCGTCCGTCTGCCATGCCAAAATTGGAGGCAAACCAGATGAAGATGGTGGATAAAAGGATGATCGTTCCCGCCTTCTTAATGAAAGACCAGCCCCGTTCCCACATGCTTCTTAGCACGTTTCCTACGGTTGGCATATGGTAGGCCGGAAGTTCCATGACAAAGGGGGCCGGCTCTCCCGCAAACATCCTGGTCTTCTTCAGGATGATTCCCGAGCAGATGATTGCCGCGATGCCCACAAAGTATGCGCTAGGCGCAACCCAGGAGGCTCCGCCGAACAGCGCGCCCGCAATAAGGGCAATGATCGGCAGCTTGGCGCCGCATGGGATGAACGTGGTCGTCATAATGGTCATCTTGCGATCCCGATCGTTCTCAATCGTCCTGGATGCCATGATCCCCGGCACGCCGCACCCTGTGCCGATCAGCATCGGGATGAAGGACTTGCCGGACAGGCCGAACTTGCGGAAGATCCGGTCCATAATGAATGCAACTCTTGCCATATAGCCGCAGGCTTCCAGAAACGCCAGGAAGATAAACAGCACCAGCATCTGCGGAACGAATCCAAGCACCGCGCCCACGCCCGCTACAATCCCGTCAAGAATCAGGCTCTGAAGCCATCCCACGCAGTTGACGGCGTCAAGGGCGTTGCCGATGATAACGGGAATTCCCGGAACATCCCTTCCAAACAGGCGGAACCCATCTCCGAATAGCCCGTCATTGGCCCAGTCTGTCGCCCAAGTGCCTACCGTTGAGACGGACACGTAATATACGAGCCACATCACAGCCGCGAATATCGGAAGCGCAAGCCACCGGTTTGTAACAATTCTATCAATCTTATCCGATGTCGTCAACTTTTCTTTCCGCGCCTTTACAAGGCTGTCACGGATCACAGATGCTATGTAATTGTAACGCTCGTTCGTAATGATGCTCTCTGCATCGTCGTCATATTCCTTTTCCACGGCGGCGATGATGCCTTCTACTTCCGGCACACGTTTCAGCTGTTCCTCGATCTTGTCGTCCCGCTCAAACAGTTTGATCGCGTAAAACCGTTTCTGCTCCTCGGGGACTTCTGTCAGCATCGTCTCAATCTCATCCAGAGCCGCCTCCACCTCAGGAGCAAATTCATGCACCGGCGCAGCTACGCCGTTCGCCCTGGCAAGCCGCACCGCTTTGGACGCGGCCTCTTTGATGCCTTCTCCTTTAAGCGCTGATATAGATACCACTTCGCAGCCTAATTTCTCAGACAGTATCTTCGTATTAATCTGGTCGCCTGACTTTTTCACCACGTCCATCATGTTGACCGCCATGACTACTGGTATGCCAAGTTCCATCAGCTGGGTACTCAGATACAGATTGCGTTCCAGATTGGTTCCGTCCACGATATTCAATATCGCGTCGGGACGCTGTCCGATCAAATAGTTTCTCGCAACCACTTCTTCTAATGTGTATGGGGACAGGGAATAGATGCCCGGCAGGTCTGTCACCGTGACGTCCTTGTCGTCTTTTAGCCTTCCTTCCTTTTTCTCCACCGTTACCCCCGGCCAGTTTCCGACAAACTGATTGGATCCGGTGAGCGCGTTAAATAACGTAGTCTTTCCACTGTTCGGGTTGCCGGCAAGCGCTATCTTCACTCCCATTTTCATTCCTCCTGTAATCTCTTTACTGTACTTCGATCATCTGGGCATCCACTTTCCTCAAAGAAAGTTCATAGCCCCGCACCGTCACCTCTACCGGGTCTCCCAGAGGCGCTACCTTTCTGACGAATACCTGGGTTCCTTTTGTAATGCCCATATCCATAATTCTGCGTTTTACCGCCCCTTCGCCGTGCAGCTTTACGACAGATACGCTCTGGTTGCATTTAATGTCTTTCAATGTCCGCATCCTTACCGCTTCCTCCTATATCATGATCTTATTCGCAATCCCTTTGCTGACCGCGACTCTGGAGTCCTTCACCTGCACAATGATGTTCCCCTCATTGCTTGATACGACTCTCACTTCCTCGCCTGTTACAAACCCCAGATTCTCAAGGAACCGCTTCACGTCGTCCCGTCCCTTGATCCGCTTGATTTCAGCCGTCTCTCCAGAATTCAGCATTGTCAGTGGCATCATGATCACTCCTTATCTGTATTGATTTTGATTATCATTTACATTGGTATTATATGTCAATTGAGAACCGTTGTCAATAGTGTATTTTATAATTTTGTTGCAATACTCATCGAAAAGCAAGGGGAAGAAGCATAAAAACGCTTCTTCCCCTTGCTTTTGAGGTAAATATATTACGAAATAAATTTTAAGAAATTGTCATGATAAATCTTCTTGAGGATCTCCGGCGTCAGACCTAGCCCATGCATCAGGCGCTCTTTGCCCTCTGTAAAATAATAGCCGTCGGGAGAAAGGATATAATCCCCTTTCTCTTCCAGAAAACGGGTTGTCAGTTCAAGCCTTGACCGGCTTTCTTCTATAGATAAGGGAATCGGCTCCTCGTAGATCAGAGACCTTGCGCCGATGTCCGTTCCAAAGCAGATCCGATCCTGATACTTTGCGAAAAAGGCCTTCGCCTCCTCTTCCTGGTCGGAAAGGTTGTAGTATAACTCTATCCCAGGCGTTACATCCGTATGTACATTCGGATACCGGTCAAATATAGCGGCCAGCCTTCCCAAGTCTTTTGACAGGAAGAAGAAATGCGGAAACAGAATGCGAAGCCGTGGATGCCTCTTTAATACTTCCTGCATCTGCCTGTACTGATCCTCATTATTTACATAGGTTTCGTCATAAAACCATCCGGCTTTCCTGGCATATTCGGACACTTTGCTCTCATCCCAGAATTCTTCCGGGTCGTTCACATGCATGTATACCGGAATCTGCCGCTTCTCCAGCACGTCCCAATATTCCTCCCAGATCTCGTCGTCAAAATCCGGAATAGGGTATTCCTTGCGCACGTTGGGCTTTCCTTCCAGCATCTTGATGCCGTCGCAGCCCATTGTCATCAGACGGTCGATTTCGCTGGGAAGTGCTTCCGCCATCCGGCCAGAGGACAGGGAGAATATCCTTCTGTCCAGCCCTCCGAATATGTATACCGGCACGCTGCTTTGCCGCTTGAATGAGAAAGCATCCTCTTCCACCGGTATCTTTCCGCCTTTTGGAATGCACTGAAGCGCTACGCCGCTTAAGCCATAAGCCTCAATTATGTACCGCAGCCTCTCGGCCTCCAAACTGTCTGCATAGTGAATGTGTCCATCAATCATCTTAGTATTCCACCTCTACTGGAAGGCCTGTATCTGCGGATTCGTGGATAGCAATGATCGCCAGCGCCGTCTTTCTCGCGTCTTCCAGCGTCACCCGGAACTCTCTGCCGTCTACCAGGCGGTCCACGAAATCGCGGATGCTTTCATAGGACAGTCCCTTGCAGCGGTCGAATACCATATTGGATACAAGGATATCCGGCACGCTTGCCTTCTCTTCCGTCACCTCTTCAATCAGATTGTGGCTGGAAAGATCCAGGCTGATCATGCCTTCCGTGCACATGACGCTGCAGCGGAAATCATTGATATTGCGGTTGCCATTGGGCGTCACCCACCCGTTTTCCATATGGGCCACTCCGCCCTTCTCGAATTCGATGGTTGTCAGATAGATGTCCGGGGTATCCACGCCTAATTCCTTTAATATGCCTTCTTTTTTCACAGAATACACCCTTTTTACCTCGTCGTCAAACAGCCATCTGAGGGAATCCAGGCTGTGGCTTCCTAAGAACCACAGGATCGAAGATTTGGAGGCCCAGGACAGCATGTCTGTGGCCACCCACTTTACGTCGCTGTGACGGATATAAGCGGTATACGGCGTTCCCAGCTTGCCGGAGGAGATCTCCTGCTTTGCCGTGTTAAACGGCGGGTTCCAGCGGTTGTGCAGATCCACCATGCAGCGCACCTGGTTTCTGTTGACTGCCTCGCAGATCCTTGCGATATCTTCCTTCGTGGTTGCCAGCGGCTTCTCGATCAGTATATTCTTCTTTGCGTCCGCCATGGCCACCGCGATATCCGCATGGGCAAAGTCAGGGGTAACGATCGCAACCGCGTCCACTTCCTCATCCGCCGCCAGGTCATGGTAGTCCGTATATACTTTGCGGATGCCATATTTGTCGGCTATGGCCCGCGCTCTTTCTTCATTCATGTCGCAGATGGCCACCGGATCCGCAAACAGATGCTCCGCATAGATGGAGGCATGTGTCTCGCCCCAGGTTCCGGCACCTACGATGCCCATTCTAATCTGTTTCATTTCCATGACTATTCATCCTCTTTTCTTTCCATTATTGTTTCACTGCTCCGGCAGTCATTCCGCCCACCAGATGCTTCTGAAGCGCCAGGAACAATATGACTACAGGTATCGTGATCAGAACCGCCCCAGCCATAAGCGTTCCCCAGTTGGTAGCGTACTGCCCCTGGAAGCTGGCAATTCCGATTGGCAGCGTCCAGTTCTCATAACTCTTCATAAATGTGCTTGCAAACAGGTACTCATTCCATCCAGTGATGAAGGAGAACAGCCCCGTGGCTACCAGCCCCGGAATGGTAAGGGGCATGACCACGGTAGCGAAGCACCGGAATCTTCCGGCCCCGTCCACCTTTGCCGCCTCCTCAAGGGATACCGGTATGGAATCGAAGAAGCCCTTCATCATCCAGGTACAGAACGGAACGGAGAATGTGGCGTAAGCCATAACCAGTCCCATCCTGGTATCCAGAAGCTGCATGTTGCCCATGATAATATAAAGCGGTATGATCAGCAGCGATCCTGGAAGTACCTGGGTTGTCAGTATGATGTAGGAAAGCGCGTTCCTGCCCCGGAACCGGAATCTTGAGATTCCATAGCCTCCCAAAGTAGCGATTACCATGGAAAACAGCGTGGTAAGCAACGATACGATGACACTGTTCACCGTCCACTGCATGAAGTCGAACGTGGTGGACTTGGTGGTAAGCATCTCTTCATAGCCGTTAGCCGTCGGATTCTTCGGTACGAAGCTTGGCGTGCTGCTATACACTTCCTGCGCCGGCTTGAAGGAGGTGGATATCATCCAAACAAATGGAAATAGCGCGAATATGCATACGATGATCACCAGGATTACCGTTATTATTTTTCTGCCGTTTTTCTTTTTCATGCCTCATCCTCCCCCCGATTCACAACCTTGAAATAGAAGAATGTAAATACCAGCGATACCAGCAGCATGAGCATTCCTGCGGCAGCGGCCTTACCAAAGTCAAAGTACTTAAATCCAGTCTGCTGCACATAGATCGTCAGTAGCTCCGTCGCCCTCGACGGCCCGCCCTTGGTCAATACATAGGCGATCGCATAGTCTTTGATCGTCCAGATGATTAGCAGCAGGAATACGATAGTAGACACGGACTTGATGGATGGAACCGTAATGTAGCGTATCTTCTGGAACGTGGTTGCCCCATCAATATCGGCTGCCTCGTACAGGTCTGACGAGACGCTTTGCATGCCTGCCAGAAGCATGATCGCCACGAAGGGGAATCCCTTCCATATGTTGACAACCATTGCCGCCGGCAAGGCAACCGAGACATCCTGCAGATATGCGATGTTCTTCGACAGGATTCCCGCATTGTTCAGCAGGAAATTAATGATTCCATAGTCCTGGTCGTACATCAGAATCCAGACCAGGCATGCTACGACTTCCGGAATGGCCCATGGGATGATGATCAGCGCCCTGGCAAGGCCTCTTCCAAGAAATTTGGTATTCAAAAGCAATGCCGTTATGAATCCCAGCACATATCTTCCCAGCACGGTCACCACGATGTAGATCAGCGTTACCTTTACGGAATTGAAGAAATAATCATCCCCCAGCACTGCCTGATAGTTCTTAAGTCCCACAAAATAGTTTCCGGCTGAGGACGGCTTCGCTATGTAATAGTACTGGAAGCTCATGATCGCAGCCTTTACGATGGGAACGATGAGAAATACCAGGATGATCAGAAGCAGCGGTACCAGGAAGGCATAGGGCTCCATTTTCTTTTTAATTTTTCTCTTTTTACTTATGTTCATCTATGGACCACTCCCTGTGTAGTTTTCTTATTCCTGCCTGCTCATTACTTCCTCGATCTGCTTCTGCGCATTATCCATCTCGGTCTGTACGTCCGCCGCCTGCTCTGAGAACATCTTCTGCGCCGCATCCAGCATTACCTGGGAGATCTCTCCTAGCTGGGCAATATTCGGGTCTGCGATCAGTTCTGCGTAATTATTCTGCATGAAGCCTACGATGGCATATTCTAACTCATGGTTCTTGATGTACTCGTCGCTGGTGGAGTAATCGGTATTGCTTGGGATCATTCCGCAGTCCGCGATCAGCGCCTGGGCCTCATCCGTAGTCATCCACTCCAGGAATGCGTATGCTTCATCCGGATGCTCGCAGTTCTTGCTGATCATGGTTACCAGCGGATAGTTGGTCGGATTTGGCTTATAGGTCTCTCCCTCATAGGTCACATCAAACTGTGGAATGATTCCGATATCATCCATCAGGGACTCATCTCTTTCCTTGGACATTCCCACGAACCATGGGCCATCCATGTTGAACGGAACTTCGCCGTTCCAGAACATCTCTCTGGAATCCTTCTTATCGGTTACCAGCTTCGCAGCCTTGTCCTTCAGTATGAAGTCCTGCCACCACTGGGCTGCCCATACGTTTTCAGGCGCATTGACATTGACATTGTCCGCCGTATATGGCTCTGACTCTCCGTTCGGGAAGTACAGTCCGCCGGATACCGGCCTTGCGATCAGACGGCTCCACTCGCTTACGGTAAACGCGTGAGTTCCGGATACGACGCCCATGGCGTACTTGCCGTCTTTCGTGAACTTCGCGCATGCCTCACGGAAATCTTCCTGTGTCTTGATAGACTCTGGATCGACTCCTGCATCCTCAAGCATGGATTTGCGGTAGAAGATACCTGTGGTTCCCCATGCATAACTGGAGATCGCCAGCGTCTCCCCATTCACATCGCACATATCTTGTCCTACCAACTTACCCTTCAATTCATCGCTCATGTAGTCTGACAGATCGATGAACGTGCCATCCTCCCTGATGGCATGATAGGTGGAGATGTTCTCCGGATACACCTGGATCATGTCGCTTTCGTTGTTCGCCAGGATCTCTGTCGTGATGTTGTCCCAATATCCGTCGTATCCTGCGCCTAAGATCTCGATCTCAACGTCTGGATTTTTCTTGTTGTAAGCCTCCAGCAAGGCATCGATCGCTTTCTGGTGTGGCTCCTCTACATACACAGATGTAGAAAATGTAAGCTTGATCTTCCCGTCGTTCTTGGCCTCCCCCTTGTCTTCCTTTTTGCTGCCGCATGCAGATAATCCTGCAACCATAGCAACGCACAGCAGTACCGAGAGTAACCGCATTCTTTTTTTCATAACCTTTCCTCCTTTTCTAATAGGTTTCCTCTGATTAAAATTATATAAATTTCTACTTTTATATAAAATGTAAATTCCTCAGTTTGAGTGTGTTATTTTATGAGCATTTTACATTTTATCTGATAACTGGTTTTTTTCGCCCTCATCGTTTGATATTTTCTTAACATTTCCACATATCTATTGCACATCTCTCCCCGAATCATGTATACTTAGACGTGCGTAAGCACGCCTCCCGGAAGAGGCATGTATTACGGAAGGGAGGAGTTTTAATGTACAAAGTGATTATAATCGATGATGAGCCTTGGACAATTGTAGATATTGAGCAGACATTTGCACTAGATGATATGGGATTTGAGATTATTGACTCCTTCCGTACGCCGCAAAAAGCGCTGCCCGCAATCGTGGCAAAGAAGCCGGATCTTGTCATTACAGACATCCGGATGCCTGGCATGACCGGTCTTGAACTAATGCAAAAGGTCAGGCAGCAGCATATCAGCTGCGAATTCATCGTCGTCAGCGGATACAGCGATTTCTCCTACGCCAAGGAGGCGATTGCCTACGGAGTCGCCGGATATTGCCTGAAGCCTCTGAACCCCGACGAGACGGCCCTGTGCCTGAAAAGAGTCCGTGAATCCCTGGATAAGCGCGGCGCGGTCCCGGAACTTCCCACCTACATTGACAATAATTTCGAGAAAATATTGAACTATATGAACACTCATTTTTCGGAAAAAATTACCTTGAAATCTCTGGCCGCAGAGTTTGATATGAATCCCAATTACTGCTGCTCCCTATTCTCCAAATACTTGGACAAGACCTTCTCCCAGCATTTGACGGAACTGCGGATAAACGAGGCCCAGTCTCTCCTTAAGAACAGTTCCTATTCCCTGGAGCAGGTAGCCTCCCTGGTTGGCTATAGCGACTACTTCTACTTCAGCAAAGTCTTTAAAAAGCAGTGCACCTACTCCCCCAAGGAATATCGCAAACTATTCTCAGCCACAAAGGAGAGCAGCCAATGAAAAAATCCTTATCAAGCCAGTTTGTCGCCATTCTTCTGATCCCGCTCATCCTCATACTGGCAACCAATTACTATATTATCACAGAGATCCGCAGGGATCAGAGCCAGAGCCTGAAACGCTATTGCAGCACTACTCTCGACAACATCGAGATCAATATAGCCTCTATGGCAACCAGCATGAAGAAGACCTCCACCATGTTCTCTTCCAAGCAGGAGACCCAGTCCTATCTTCAAAGCGCCTCCACAGACACCCATCAGCTGCAGCGCCAGTCTTTCTCTGACTTGATCGGCATGTCCCAGTCCTATACGCCGGATCTGGTGGACATCATCGTATGGGATAAGAATTCGCCAACCAGCATGATCAGCTATATTCCCGCCGACATGGAGAACTTTACCGTAGAACGTTTTCGCAACTCTGCCATGAATAAGCAGAGTTACTTTGAGTTCTATATACAGCCTGCCACCCGCGAGCCTTTCCTGATGTATTTCAGCCCCGTTTTTATGACCACATTTTCTGAGGATTTTGGAAAATATATTGGGAACATCGCCATTATCTGTAAGACGGAGACCCTAAGCAAGCTGGTGAACTCCACTTCTGATATGCAACTGCAGATTAAGGATGAGGCAAGCCGAAAAATCTTGTATTCCAACAATTATACGCTGCCGAAGCAGGAGATTCCCAATCCTAAGACATATGAAGAGACGCTTCGCATTCCGAACACCAATCTGTCTGTGGATGGCACTGCATATGCCAGCCAGGTCAGCCTTCTCAATGACAGCCGGTCCGGCCCCCTTATACTGTTCGCCCTGCTGTCCTTATTCTACCTGGCTTATATTGCCTTTGCCGTGCACCACATTATAATCAGGCCTATCCATAAGCTGAATCAGGAAATCGAAGCTATCGATTATGAGCATGACAAGCCGCAGATACGTACTTCGCTCAAGAATGAGATCGGCTCCATCGCCTCCCATGTAAATACGCTACTAGAGAGAGTTTACTCTCTCAATCAGCACAACATCGCCTCCCAGGCAAGGCTGTATGAGATGGAGCTGAGCAAAAAGCAGACGCAGCTCTACGCCTATCAGAGCCAGATTAATCCACATTTCCTCTACAACATGCTCCAATGTATGAGAGGCATCTCACTGATGCACGGAATCCGGGAGGTCGCCCAGATCTGCACCAACATGGCAGACCTGTTCCGCTATTCTATCAAGGGAGCATTTCTGGTATACCTGGAAGACGAGCTGAGCATTATAGACAAGTATCTCTATATGATCCGGGTGCGTTTTCAGGATAAGATCACTTACAGCCTGGAGATTGCCGAGGATACGAAAAAGTGCAAGATACCCAAGATGATTCTGCAGCCATTGGTGGAGAACTCCATCTTCCATGGCCTGGAATCCATCGAAGATAATGGCTTCATCCATATACGGACCTTTCGGGAGGGGGACGGCCTGTTCATTACCATCCAGGATAATGGCATCGGGTTTGACGAAGTTACATTAAAAGAACTGGAGGAACTGCTGTCCCAGGATATTCCCAGCGACATCAATGCCACCTTCAACGAAGCCAAAGGCCTCGGCATCATCAATATCCACAATAAGATCCGCCTATATGAAGGGACAGAATATGGAATCAGCATTCTAAGCAGGCCGTCCGATACCTTGGTCACCATCCGCCTGAATGCCAGGCAGCCAGATGGCTCCTGATATTACAAAAGCCTCCAGGCAGTTCCTTGATCCAACTGCCTGGAGGCATAATATTTCCCTATATAGTCCAACCTGCTTCTAACAGTTTTCCTCGATAAAGCAGACCTTGTTCTTTTCCTTCTTTGCCTTGTACATGGCCTGGTCCGCCTTTCCCAGAATGTCTTTCATCACGCCGCTGTTATGAATCGCGCCTATGCTGACGGACAGTCTCAGTTCCGGATATCCCTCGAACGAAACCGATTCCACCGCCTCTCTTATATCCTCTATCCTTGTCTTCAGCACTTCTGCCGGAATCTCGCTGAATACGATAAAGAACTCATCTCCGCCGTAACGGATCACCGTATCCACCTTTCTCGTCGAGGACATCAGGATCTCTCCAATCTTCCTAAGCGCCAGGTCGCCAACCTCATGGCCGTACCTGTCGTTGACATATTTGAAATTGTCTACATCGACCAGCGCAAATCCATCGACCATGTGAATCATGCCTTTTACCTGCTCATCATAATACCGACGATTATAGGTACCCGTCAGGGAATCGGTATAAAGCCTGCTATTCAGGTTGGTAATGGTGTCTACAAATTCGTTCTTTCCATAAGCGTCAAATAGCGTCTCGTCCGTAACCTTTGTCACCATCTCAAGGGCATATGGCTCCTCGTCCACCTCAATGTACTTTGACATTACATAGTATACTTCATTATCTACAAACTCGTACTTTGCCATCTGCGACTTCTTGGCAAATGCCTTGGAGGATATACAGTTTTCGCATCTTCTATCCTTACGCCATACGGCATAGCATTCGTAAGGCTCCCTTGTGATCTCGCCATTGCTGTCGATGGAGCATTCGAGAGTCCTGGTCACATCTACCAGCCTTACAATGTCAAATACCAATTTCAATTCATCTATCAATAAAGATACTTCCTGCCTATTCATAGCCAGCTCCTTATCCTATCTATCATTCTCAGCCTTTTCCTAACGTACAGGTCTTAATTGTTATATTATATCCCACAAAGAGGCAAAAAGCAAGAAGGCCCCGGAATTCCTGCTGGCATCCGGGGCCTTCTATCGTCTTTATTCTTCTACTGTTTCGAGTTCTTCTTCTATTTCCACTTCCTCAATGTCCTCATCAAGAACGATGTCGTCATCCAGAGATAACTCCGTATCCAGCTTGATGTCACGGTATTTTCTCATACCAGTACCAGCCGGTATATGCTTACCGATGATGACGTTCTCTTTCAGGCCGATCAGCGGGTCAACCTTGCCCTTGATCGCTGCTTCCGTAAGAACCTTGGTGGTCTCCTGGAAGGATGCGGCTGACAAGAAGGAGTTGGTTGCCAGAGAGGCCTTGGTAATACCAAGCATGATCTGCTCTCCGGTTGCAGGCTCTTTTCCCTCTTTTTCAAGTTCATTATTTACATCTTCGAAGATCAGCCTGTCAACGTTCGTTCCCGGCAGGAACTCCGTATCTCCGGCTTCCTCGATGCGAACCTTCTTCAGCATCTGGCGCACGATAACCTCGATATGCTTATCATTGATCTCAACACCTTGCAGACGGTATACGCGCTGTACTTCCTGGATCATGTAATCCTGTACTGCCCGCAGTCCCTTGATCTTAAGGATGTCATGCGGATTAACGCTACCTTCGGTCAGCTCATCGCCGGCTTCCAGTTCCGCGCCGTCCTGAACCTTGATCCTGGAACCATAAGGAATCAGATATGCCTTAGATTCGCCCGTCTCATGGTTGGTTACGATAATTTCGCGCTTCTTCTTCGTATCATTAATATTGGCCGTTCCCGCAAACTCTGTGATAATCGCAAGTCCCTTCGGCTTTCTTGCCTCAAACAACTCTTCGACACGAGGAAGACCTTGTGTGATATCGTCACCGGCAACGCCTCCGGTATGGAACGTACGCATGGTCAGCTGGGTACCCGGCTCTCCGATAGACTGGGCAGCGATGATGCCGACAGCCTCTCCCACCTGTACCGGCTCTCCGGTCGCCATATTGGCTCCGTAGCACTTCGCGCAGACGCCGCTGTGGGATCTGCAGGTGAGGATGGTACGGATCTTGATCTTGGTCAATGGCTGGCCTTTTTCATCCACGCCCTTCTTCATAATGAGTTCCGCGCGCTTCGGCGTAACCATATGGTTTGCCTTCACCAGAACGTTTCCATCCTTATCTACGATATTCTCGCACAGGTAGCGTCCTGTAATACGCTCCTGCAGGCTTTCAATCTCTTCATTGCCATCCATGAATGCTTTTACATACATTCCCGGAAGTTCGGCTCCCTTTTCTACGCAGTCGACTTCATGGATGATCAGTTCCTGGGATACGTCAACCAGACGCCTGGTCAGGTATCCGGAATCGGCTGTACGCAGGGCCGTATCTGACAGACCTTTACGTGCGCCGTGGGCAGACATGAAGTACTCCAATACGTCAAGTCCTTCACGGAAGTTAGACTTGATCGGCAGCTCGATGGTACGTCCCGTCGTATCCGCCATAAGTCCACGCATTCCGGCAAGCTGCTTGATCTGCTTATCAGAACCACGGGCTCCGGAATCGGCCATCATGAAGATGTTGTTATACTTATCAAGACCGGACAGCAGCGCCTCAGTAAGGGCATCGTCCGTCGCTTTCCAGGTCTCTACGACCTCCTTATAACGCTCTTCCTCTGTTATCAGGCCACGCTTGAAGTTCTTCGTAATCTTATCCACCGTATCCTGCGCCTGCTGGATCATCTCCGGCTTCTGCGGAGGCACGGTCATATCAGAAATCGATACGGTCATGGCTGCTCTTGTAGAATACTTGTATCCAATGGCCTTTACCGCATCCAGCACTTCTGCCGTCGCTGTAGAGCCATGGGTATTGATAACTTTTTCAAGGATCTGCTTTAACTGTTTCTTGCCTACATGGAAATCGACTTCCAGAAGCAGCTTGTTCTCTTCCACTTCACGGTCTACAAATCCAAGATCCTGTGGAATGATCTCATTAAAAATGAATCTTCCCAGTGTAGACTCGATGGTTCCTGACACTTCTTCTCCGTCCGGCATAACCTTTGATACGCGCACCTTAATGCGTGAATGCAGGGTAATTGCCTCGTTCTCATAAGCAAGGATTGCTTCATTGACACTCTTGAATGCTTTTCCTTCTCCCTTTGCGCCAGGCCTTTCCTGCGTCAGATAATAGATTCCAAGTACCATATCCTGTGAAGGAACGGCAACCGGTCCGCCGTCTGACGGCTTCAGAAGGTTGTTCGGCGACAAGAGCAGGAAGCGGCATTCTGCCTGAGCCTCTACGGAAAGCGGAAGATGGACCGCCATCTGGTCTCCATCAAAGTCGGCATTGTAGGCCGTACATACCAATGGATGCAGCTTGATCGCCTTGCCTTCTACCAGGATCGGCTCAAATGCCTGGATTCCCAGCCTGTGGAGCGTAGGGGCACGGTTCAGCATAACCGGATGCTCCTTGATAACGTCTTCCAGCACATCCCATACTTCCGGCTGGAGTCTCTCTACCATCTTCTTGGCATTCTTAATATTGTGGGCGGTTCCATTCTGAACCAGCTCCTTCATAACGAATGGCTTAAACAGCTCGATCGCCATCTCTTTTGGAAGGCCGCACTGGTAGATCTTAAGTTCCGGCCCTACGACGATAACCGAACGTCCGGAATAGTCGACACGCTTTCCAAGCAGGTTCTGACGGAAACGTCCGGACTTTCCTTTCAGCATATCTGACAGGGACTTAAGCGCCCTGTTTCCAGGTCCGGTAACCGGACGGCCGCGGCGGCCGTTGTCGATCAGCGCGTCCACTGCCTCCTGCAGCATTCTCTTCTCGTTTCTTACGATAATGTCCGGAGCGCCTAATTCCAGCAGGCGTTTCAGACGGTTGTTCCTGTTAATGATCCTTCTGTACAGGTCGTTCAAGTCAGACGTCGCGAAACGTCCGCCGTCAAGCTGTACCATTGGACGCAGATCCGGCGGAATTACCGGGATCGCCGTCATGATCATCCACTCAGGCTTATTGCCTGATTCGCGGAAGGCTTCCACAACTTCCAGACGCTTCACGATTCTCGCGCGCTTCTGTCCGGTTGCTCCTTTAAGCCCTTCCTGCAATTCTGTATATTCTTTATCCAAGTCGATGGATTCCAGAAGTTCCTTAATAGACTCGGCACCCATTCCTACGCGGAAAGAGCTGCCCCATGCTTCTCTGGCCTCCTGGTATTCCTGCTCGGATAACACTTGCTTATACTGAAGGTCTGTCTCGCCCTTATCCAGTACGATATAGGACGCGAAATACAGCACCTTCTCCAAGGTTCTTGGGGAAAGATCCAGAATCAGTCCCATACGGCTTGGAATTCCCTTGAAGTACCAGATATGCGATACCGGAGCCGCAAGAGCAATGTGCCCCATACGCTCACGTCTCACGCTTGCTTTCGTGACTTCAACGCCGCAGCGGTCGCAGACTACGCCTTTATAGCGTATCTTCTTATACTTTCCACAGTGGCACTCCCAGTCTTTGCTAGGCCCGAATATCTTCTCGCAGAATAATCCGTCCTTTTCCGGCTTCAGGGTTCTATAGTTAATCGTCTCAGGCTTCGTGACTTCTCCTCTGGACCATTCCAGAATCTTCTCAGGTGATGCCAAACCGATCTTGATCGCATCAAAAGTCATTGGCTGATATGATTGTTCCTTATTGTTTTCTGGCATACTGGCACCCCTTCCTATTCTTCATCTGACAAATCATCTAATTCAAAATCATCATCATCGGTTTCTTCAAACTCAATCTCGAAGTCGTCCTCTTCCGGCTCTTCTTCCACATCCACAAGTTCTTCTCCCTGGAATTCCTGTTCCGTGTAGCCTTTTGCTCCCAGGTCGTCTTCCTGATGATATTTTCTGTCTCCCTCTATCAGTGAGCGGAAATCTGTCTCTCCCATGTCGACAGTCTCCATGATCTCTACTTCCGTATTATCATCTCTGAGCACGCGTACATCCAGTCCCAATGACTGCAGTTCTTTCAACAGCACCTTAAAGGATTCCGGGATTCCCGGCTCCGGTATATTCTCGCCCTTGATGATGGCTTCATAGGTCTTTACACGTCCGATAACGTCGTCAGACTTCACAGTCAGGATCTCCTGCAGCGTGTAGGATGCTCCATACGCCTCCAGGGCCCAAACTTCCATCTCTCCGAAACGCTGTCCGCCAAACTGGGCCTTTCCGCCTAATGGCTGCTGCGTTACCAGAGAGTATGGTCCTGTAGAACGCGCGTGAATCTTATCATCAACCAGATGATGCAGCTTCAGGTAGTGCATGTGTCCGATGGTAACCGGGCTGTCGAAATACTCGCCGGTACGTCCGTCGCGCAGGCGGACCTTGCCGTCTCTGGATATCGGAACGCCCTTCCACAGTTTCCTGTGCTCTCTATTGTCAGACAGATACTGAAGCACTTCCGGAAGCAGTTCTTCCTTATGTTTTGCTTCAAACTCTTCCCAGCTTAAGTTGACATAATCATTTGCCAGGTCAAGCGTATCCATAATATCATTCTCATCCGCCCCGTCAAATACAGGCGTGGCAATGTTGAATCCTAATGCTTTGGCAGCCAGTGACAGGTGGATCTCCAATACCTGCCCGATATTCATACGGGAAGGCACGCCAAGAGGGTTCAGCACGATATCTAACGGACGTCCATTCGGCAGGAACGGCATATCTTCCACCGGAAGCACGCGGGATACTACACCCTTGTTACCGTGACGTCCGGCCATCTTATCGCCGACAGAGATCTTTCTCTTCTGAGCAATATAGATACGTACTGCCTGGTTCACTCCTGGAGACAGTTCATCTCCGTTATCTCTAGTAAATACCTTTGCATCTACGACAATACCGTACTCTCCGTGAGGCACTTTAAGAGATGTATCCCTTACTTCCCGCGCCTTCTCGCCGAAGATCGCGCGAAGCAGCCTCTCCTCTGCGGTCAGTTCGGTCTCTCCCTTTGGAGTTACCTTTCCTACCAGGATATCGCCGGCGCGTACCTCTGCGCCAATACGGATGATTCCTCTCTCATCCAGGTTCTTAAGGGCATCATCGCCCACTCCCGGAATATCACGGGTAATCTCTTCTGGTCCCAGCTTGGTATCACGGGCTTCTGCCTCATATTCCTCGATATGCACGGAAGTATAGACATCTTCCTGCACCAGTCTCTCGCTTAACAGGACGGCATCCTCATAATTGTAGCCCTCCCACGTCATGAATCCGATCAGCGGGTTCTTTCCAAGCGCCATCTCGCCATTGGAAGTAGACGGACCGTCCGCGATCACGTCCCCTGCCTCAACCCGGTCGCCTTTGAATACGATCGGCCTCTGGTTGTAGCAGTTGCTCTGGTTGCTTCGAAGGAACTTGATCAGCTTATATCTCTTCAGATTGCCGTCATCCTGACGGATCGTAATCTCGGTGGACGTAGAACGCTCTACCACGCCGCCAGTTTCCGCGATCACGCATACGCCGGAGTCAACCGCAGACTTCTCTTCCATACCGGTCCCCACTACGGGAGCCTCCGTCATAAGAAGCGGCACTGCCTGACGCTGCATGTTGGATCCCATCAGCGCACGGTTGGCATCGTCATTTTCCAGGAAAGGAATCAGCGCCGTAGCTACTGAGAATACCATCTTCGGAGAAACGTCCATATAGTCGAACATTCTTCTCTCATATTCCTGGGTCTCATCACGGTAGCGGCCGGATACGTTCTTGTGGATAAAATGTCCTTCCGCATCCAGAGGCTCATTGGCCTGCGCCACGTGATAATTGTCTTCCTCATCGGCAGTCATGTATACGACTTCTTCCGTAACTACCGGGTTGGCCGGATCGTCATGGTTGATCTTGCGGTATGGCGCCTCGATAAAGCCATACTGGTTAATCCTTGCATAAGTAGCAAGGGAGTTGATAAGGCCGATGTTCGGCCCTTCAGGCGTCTCGATCGGGCACATTCTTCCGTAATGCGAATAGTGTACGTCACGTACCTCGAATCCGGCACGGTCTCTTGACAGACCGCCAGGGCCCAGGGCAGACAGACGTCTCTTATGGGTCAGTTCGCCAAGCGGGTTATTCTGGTCCATGAACTGCGACAGCTGGGAAGAGCCAAAGAACTCTTTTACAGCAGCCGTTACAGGCTTGATATTGATCAGCGACTGTGGAGAGATGCCTTCCAGATCCTGGGTCGTCATCCTCTCCCTAACCACTCTTTCCAGCCTGGAAAGACCGATTCTGTACTGATTCTGTAATAATTCTCCTACGGAGCGAATACGTCTGTTACCAAGGTGGTCGATATCGTCATCATTGCCAAGCCCATACTCCAGATGAATATTATAGTTAATGGACGCAAGGATATCCTCCTTCGTAATATGCTTTGGAATCAGGTCATGGATATCTCTCTTGATCGCATCCTTTAATTCGTCAATATCGCCGGCAGTCTCTTCCAGGATGCCAGCAAGAACCGGGTAATATACCAGTTCGGTAACCCCTACTTCCTTCGGGTCAACATCTACGATGGAGGTAATGTCAACCATCATGTTGGAAAGGACTTTGATATTTCTTTCTTCATCCTCTCTTTCAATCCACACATAAGGTACTGCCGCATTCTGGATCTGGTCTGCCAGTTCCCTGGTCACCTTCGTGCCAGCCTCGGCAATTACCTCTCCCGTCAGAGGGCTTGCAACGTCTTCTGCAAGAATCTGGCCTGTGATACGGTTCTTAAGCGCCAGCTTCTTATTAAATTTATATCTTCCTACTTTCGCGAGGTCATAACGTCTAGGATCGAAGAACATGCTGGTAATCAGGCTCTCCGCACTGTCTACTGCCAGAGGCTCGCCCGGGCGGATCTTCTTATATAGTTCCAGAAGACCTTCCTGATAATTGGTCGCCGCATCCTTCTCAAAACTTGCGATGATCTTCGGCTCTTCGCCAAAGAGTTCAACAATCTCCGGATTCGTGCCAAATCCCATAGCACGGATCAATACCGTGATCGGCACCTTCCTTGTTCTATCTACACGTACATAAAAAACGTCATTGGAATCCGTCTCATATTCCAGCCATGCTCCACGGTTCGGAATCACAGTCGATGAATACAGTTTCTTACCTACCTTATCATGCGCGATCGCATAGTAAATGCCCGGCGAACGAACTAGCTGGCTTACGATTACACGCTCTGCCCCGTTAATTACGAAAGTGCCGGTGCTGGTCATCAGCGGCAGATCGCCCATGAATATTTCATGCTCATTGATTTCGTCTGTTTCTTTGTTGTGAAGTCTTACTCTCACCTTAAGTGGCGCAGCGTAAGTCGCATCACGTTCTTTACACTCTTCAATCGTGTACTTCACGTCATCCTCGCACAAAGTAAAATCAACAAATTCCAGGCTTAAGTGACCACTGTAGTCAGCAATCGGGGAAATATCATCAAATACTTCTTTTAACCCCTCATCCAGAAACCACTGGTAAGAGTCCTTCTGGACCTCAATCAGGTTCGGCATCTGAAGAACTTCTTTTTGTCTGGAATAGCTCATGCGTGAACTTTTTCCGCTTTTGATGGGACGAATTCTGTTTTTCTCCATATTGACGTTTCACTCCTCATATATTTTTTGGTTGGGCTACGAGATGCCCATAACAAATTGCCTAAATCACCGGAAACAGCCCGAAAGAGCCGATTCCTTGCGATATCATGGCATAAGTTTCCACAATAGCGCATTTTTTACTATATCACATAGAATTCGGGCTTGTCAACAGCTAATATAAATTTTTATTCATATCTTCCACTTCTACTTTTTTCCATTTTTCTTCCTTTCATAAGAGTCTTGCCACGAACGCCTCAATTCATCCCGATCTTCTGTTTATGAATCCATATTTTATCTTGTAAATCATTCCGTTATGGCCGCAACAATTATATTAATATAGAAGAAACAGATTTCATATTTTCTGAATATCTATATGATTCTAGAAACGGAATCCATTTAGGCTTGGTACCGGCACGATCCCCTTCTTGCCAGGCTCATGCGTTCCCAGAGATGCCTCTTCCTGCTCTCTTGCAAGTTCCGGGTTCTCCGGCTCCCCTTTCTTCCTTTGCGGTGTCCCGGATATATCCAGCTGGCAGTTTTCTTCTTGCTCCGCTTCCTTCCCTGCCGCCTCCAGCAGCTGGGAATACCTCTCCGTACTCATTACCACCATAGAGCCGTATCCATTCTTCGTCAGATGGACCACTTCTCCCTTCTTCACCATCTTTTCAATCTCCGTAAATTTATTCCTCAAATCCGATATGGGCCTGATGTTGATCATACAAATCCCTCCTTTTCTTTTTCTTATTTTATCATAATTATGATAAAATTTCCATAGAAACAAGTCAACATCTCCACTATTTCCTTGCACGCCCGGACATTCGTTTGATTTTATCCTCTGCGATCTTCTCATTCCATGAATAGTTTTTCCGACACTGCTTAGACTAATTTCGTCGATTTGCTACTATTTTTGTAACTATTTGGTTGCATATTCAAATACGGCAGACGTCCTTCTAGTAACATATTTAGGAGGTGGATATCATCATGAAATTTCAACGGATAGAAGATTTGAGAATTGACCATGACCTGACCCAGAATGACATAGCCAAGATCCTGTCCTGCCAGCGCGAAGTATATCGCCGCTACGAGAAAGGATCCCGCCAGATACCTGTTGATTACTTGATAAAACTGGCAAATTATTACGGCTGCAGCACCGATTACATTCTCGGGCTGACAGACCGCAAGACACCATATCCTAAATAGAGAAAGGCTGCCATGCCTGCCGGTTCAGCACCAGCGGCACAGCAGCCTTTTTCAGCCTTCTGTCAATTCCTTATAATTGCAATAATTATGCTCTCTTTTTACGCTTTATTATAGCCAGTATCACGGCAGCTGCCTCATCGAGGGCGGCTTTGCATCGCTTACGATTATGATATTGCTGGAAATCACCTTTTCGTCAGCACGGTTGATACCGCTGCCTTCCAGCCATTGTATTTCTTCTTGCGCGTTTCGCCGTCCATTCCAGGAGCGTACTTTACCCGGTTCAGCCTGCCAAAGACGGACTCATCCCACACGCCAAGAGCCAGGCCTGCGGCATAGGCAGGACCGATTCCGGATAATTCCTCGCTGTCTGGCACCTGAACCGCCACGTCCGCGATGTCGCTTTGGAACTGCATCAGATATTCATTCTTCGTGGGGCCGCCATCCACGCGCAGTTCTCCTAGGCGCACCCCTGCATCCTCGCACATGGCTTTTACGATATCCGTGATCTGATAGGCGATGCACTCCACGCCTGCCCGGACCACTTCCGCTTTCCCTGTAGTTCTGGTCATCCCCACGATGGCCGCCGTTGCCCGGCTGTCCCAGTAGGGGGCGCCAAGACCCGAGAATGCCGGTATCAGATACAATTCGTCATCCTGGATTGCTTCTCTTGCCAGAGTTCCCGTCTCTCCCGGAGACTCGATCAGCTTCAGGTCATCCTTAAGCCAGGTGATGACCGCGCCCGTATAGTTCAAGTTGCCTTCCAGCACATAGTTCACTTTTCCGCCCATGCTCCACGCCAGGGAAGTTACCACTCCGTGGGTGCTGAGCACCGGCTTCTCTCCGATATTCATCATAATGGACGAGCCCGTCCCGTAAGTGGACTTCGTCATGCCCGGCTTAAGGCATCCCTGGCCGAACAAAGAACCATGAGAATCCCCCAGCACGCCGTGGATTGGAACTTTCTTTGGAAGCACGCCTTCAAAGTCCGTCTCTCCAAACTCGGAATCCGAATCACACACCTGGGCCATATTGGCGGGATCAATGCCGAACCAGGCACAGATCTCTTCGTCCCACTTCAATTCAAATATGTTAAACAACTGAGTCCTGGACGCGTTAGAATAATCCGTCTTATAAGACTTTCCGCCGGTCAGCTTGTAGACCAGCCAGCTGTCAATGGTTCCGTGGCAGATCTCTCCCCGACAGGCTTTCTCTCTGGCGCCCTCCACGTTCTCCAGGAGCCATGCGATCTTGGAGGCCGGAAAATACGGTGACAGATTCATGCCCGTCTTCCTGCGGATGTTCTCCGCCTTCCCCTGCCGCTCCACACGCTCGCAGATATCCGCCGCCCGCGCGCACTGCCATACGATGGCATCTGCCAGGGGCTCTCCCGTAATCCGGTCCCAGGCAAGGGACGTCTCCCGCTGATTGCTGATGCCAACGCCTATGATCCCAGATCCGTCAATATCTTTCGTCAGCCGGGCTACCACATCGATTACATTCTCATAGATCTCGACCGGGTTATGGGACACCCAGCCTTTTTCATTAATGATCTGCTCATGGGGCTTATCCGTCCTCTTGATCAGGCTTCCGCCTTCATCGAACAGCAGCGCCTTCGTACCCTGGGTACTCTGGTCGATGCTGATTATATATTTCTCCGCCATCCTCTTACTCCTTCTTTATCAAGAAGCAGCCTACAACCGGGCATTTAGCACCTCATCCCTCAGCGGAATGGAGGCAGTCGCCCCCTGGCGGGACACCGCGATCGCAGATGCCTTTGCCGCCAGAGCCAGGCCATCCTGCACCGGCATTCCATCGATCACCGACGAAATAAAGTATCCGGTAAAGGTATCCCCCGCCGCAGTCGTATCTACTGCCTTTACTTTATAGATCCCCTGACGATACTGCTCCTCCTTATACTGATATACAGAGCCTTCGCCGCCAAGGGTCAGAACCACTTTCGCCTCCGGATAGATCTCCCTTAATCGTTCCAATATCCTATCCGTCTGCGTCTCGCCTGTCACCTGTCCGCCCTCGATCTCATTCAGCAGGAACATGGCTATCTTCCCAAAGTCGCAAGCATCCAGAGCGTCGTCATAAGGCGATGGATTCAGAATGATCATCATTCCTTTTTCATATGCGCAGTCTATGATATAGTCCAGCATATTAATCTCATTCTGGAGAAGCAGGATATCTCCTTTCTCAAAATGAGCCAGCACCTCATCCACATACTCTTTCGTAATGCTTCGGTTCGCTCCGCCATAGAGCAGAATGCAATTCTGCCCATTCTTATCCACCTGGATGATCGTATGGCCGGATTTGCCCGGTATGCTCTTAATATAGTCTGCATTGACTCCGCCTTCCTTGCAGGCCTTAAGCAGGATGTCTCCTTCTTCCCCTATCATTCCGGCATGATAGACGTCAACTCCGGCCTTTGCAAGGGCGATGGACTGGTTCAGCCCCTTGCCTCCGCAGAAGGTGTTCATCCCCGAAGATGCCAGCGTCTCTCCCGGCGCCACCATATGGTCAACCGAATACACATAATCCAGATTCAATGATCCAAAATTCAATACTTTCATACCGCAATTCCTCCTGAATTCCCCGTCCGGGCATACTTTTCTCTCATCTTACTATACCTATGCCGGGAAAGCAACGCCAGCCCTAAGGATAATATTCGGATAAGGCGTGAATTCTCCCGTACGGATCGCGAACTTGAGATTCTTAGACCTGTCCTTTAATTCTAAGTGGCTGATCATCTCCGACTCCACGTCCGGCAGTTTCTCCTTTATATAAGCAAGAAGTTCCGGGTTCTTTTCCCTGATCTCCTCCGCCAGCGTATAGAATTCCACCTCCGTCTCATCAAGCACCGCATCCATTACCTGCCTAAAAGACGGAACTCCTCCGCAAAGAGCCAGATCCACGATCTCGACGCCTTTCGGGATGGGCATGCCCCCGTCCGCGATCATAAATGTATCCTTATGGCCCAGCCCCGCAATCAGCCCGGAAAGCTGCGCATTGATGATGCCTCTTTTCTTCATACGATCCACCTGCCCTTATATCTTGCAGCCTTTCGGCCGATTATTTATTTTCATTGCGTGCCTGGAGAGCCATCTTGGCCTGCAGGTTTCTCTGTACCTGGTCAATGATTACGGCGATGATGATTACAAGGCCCCTGATGATCTTCTGCCAGAACTCGGTTACGCCGCACATGGTCATGCCATCGTTGATGACGCCGATTACGAATGCGCCGACGATCGTTCCGCCGATGGTTCCCACGCCGCCTGCCATAGAAGTCCCGCCAAGGACAGATGCCGCGATGGCGTTCATTTCCCAGGACTCTCCCGTCTTAGGCGTAGCGGATACCAGCTGGGAGGTAGCGATAATGCCTACAATAGCAGAGCAGAAGCCAGAGAATGCATAGACCCAGATCTTTACCCGGTCGACTTTGATACCCGACAATTTGGATGCTCTCTCGTTGCCGCCGATGGACAGCACATGCCAGCCAAACGGAGTCTTCTTTAAGATAAGTCCGGCAATCACCGCAATGATCGCGAGAATCAGCACGCCGCATGGAATCGAAGTTCCGCCAAGGTTACGTCCGAAGATCTCGAATCCTGTATTTCCCAGCCCCTCATAGCCGGACAGTTCTGAGAATGTGGCGCCGTTGGAACGAATATTGGCGAATCCTCTCCAGATATACATAGTGCCCAGGGTAGCAATGAACGGCGCTACGTTGAACTTTGTAATAACGATGCCATTGATCATGCCCATCAGCGCTCCCAGAAGAACGGTGATCAGGACGATCATCGGAACGCTGAAATATAAGGTCACGCCGAACACCTTAAGCGTGAGACCCTGCTGGATAAGGCCGCCCGCGATCATGCCTGCAAGTCCTGCCACAGAGCCTACGGAAAGGTCGATGCCTCCGGTAATGATGACATAAGTCATGCCGATCGCAAGGATGCCATACAGTGCCACGTGCTTGGCCACAGTAAGTAGCGCGCCTGCACTTAAGAAATTATCTGCCGTAATACTGAAGAAAATAAGCAGAACAATTAATACGATAAATGTACGCCCCTTCAAGAGGGTCATCGCTAATTTATTATTTCCTGATTTTTGTTTCGCTGCCATAATCTAACTCTCCTTTTCCTCTATATGATGGCCCTTGTAAGAAGCCAGTACCAATGTATCCTGCTGAATCTCATCGCCAAAGAATTCGCCCGTCTTGATGCCATTTGACAACACGATAACCCGGTCTGCGATGGATACGATTTCCTGCAATTCGGAAGAAATCACAATGATCGACAACCCTTCTTCCGCATATTTATTAATGATATCGAATACCTCGGTCTTGGCTCCGATATCGATACCGCGACTTGGCTCATCCATCAGCAGAATCTTAGGCTCCGTCAGGATTCCCTTCCCGATGACTACTTTCTGCTGGTTACCACCTGACAAGGAAAGAATCGGCAGTTTCTTATCTGCCACTTTGATCTGTATATCCTTGATTTCCTGATCCACTTTCTCGGCCTCTTTCTTGCTGTCAAGGAAAGGCCCCTTCTTGTATCTCTTAAGCGCGGACAGCGCGCAGTTCTTTTCAATATCCAGAGTCTGTACCAGTCCCTGCATCTGCCTGTCTTCCGGGATTAACGCGAAGCCGCTGTCAATCTGCTGGGAGATGGACTTGATATGAAGTTCCTTCCCTTCCATAAGGATCTGTCCGGTATGCTCCGGGTGCAGGCCCATCAGGCATTCGAACACTTCGCTTCGCCCAGCTCCCATAAGTCCGTAGATTCCAAGCACTTCGCCCTTCTTTAATTCGAAGTTCAGGTGGTCCACCAGGTAGCCGCCGCCTGCCTTTGGAAGGCATAGGTCTTTTACTTCCAGGACATTTTCCACCTTGCTCCAGTCTACTTCCCGATCCCGCTTCGGATAGGACTTGGCTCCTCCGGTCATCTGATGCACGATCCATGGCACGTCAATATCCTTGACATCCGCATCTGCCACATACTTGCCATCCCGAAGGATCGTCACATGATCGCCGATCTCCATGATCTCTTCCAGCCTGTGGGAAATATATACGATTGAGATTCCGGCCGCGGTAAGCTCTCTCATAATCTTGAAGAGAACCTTGACTTCCTGCTGGCTCAGAGACGAGGTCGGCTCATCCATGATCAGCACCTTCAGGTCATCCTCCACCAGATTTCTGGCAATCTCGATCATCTGCTGCTGCCCGACTCTAAGTTCTCCCACCTTCGCATTCAGGTCAAGCGGATGCTCCAGCCTCTCAAGGACCTTCTTGGCTCCATCCATATGTACCTTGTTATCCAGGACGACCTTGCCCTTGGTCTTCTCCTTGTTCATATAGATGTTCTGGTACACGTTCAGGTTTGGGAACAGGCTCAGTTCCTGGTGGATGATGCCGATTCCGTGCTTCCTTGCCTCTGTCGTATTCTTGAAGAATACTTCCTTATCCCCGATATACATCTTGCCTTCATTCGGCTGTTCGATTCCGGCAATCATCTTCATCAGGGTGGATTTGCCGGCGCCATTCTCTCCGATCAGCACGTTAACCTTGCCTCTTAGCAGGTCAAAAGATACTTCGTCAAGAGCCTTTGTACCGGGATAGATCTTGCTTATCTTTTCTGCATGGAGAAATACATCATCCCTGCATTTATATGTTTCGCCCATAGTCTATATCTCCTTCTTTGCTTGGCAGTCCGTTACTTTGCTTCCAGTACCACAGGCGTAATCAGCACATCCGAACTTCCGCTGGATACCGTAAATGCTCCCACAAACGAAATCGTCTTTCCCTGCAGGGATTCCGGCTTCGCCGGCTCGACAACATCCTTGGCCACGATCTCGTTAATACTCTGGGATACCGCCGCCCACTGTTCCTGATTCTTGTAATCTCCAAATTTGATAAAGCTAAGCGTGTCACGGATGGATGATCCTTTGTATACCGGCCCGATCTGGATCTTGACGGATTCCGTCCCGCTATATCCCTCCAGCTTGACGGACATGTATCCTGCCTGGGACTGGGTATTGACTTCTTCCACGGTTCCGGTACCTTTTACCGCATAGCTGAGTTCCCCGGACTTGCCCATGGAATAGCTTCCGTATTCTTCTGCCAGCGCGGTCAGATCTCCATTGGACTGTTCCAGGAATTCTTTTAAGTCCACAGCCTTTTCATTGAGTTCCGGAAGCGCCGATTCTTCCCATATGGCTGCAACGTCGTCCCCGGCGTTAAATTCGACGTCTCCGGTATATTTTCCTTCTTCTCCGATCTTGATTACCTTTACGATCCCGCATCCGGTAAGGAGCGTGGATGCTGCAAGTGTAAATGCAAGTGCGAGTGCTATCATACGCTTTTTCATAGCGGCCTCCTTCATATCCTTTATTCGCGAAACATCCTCTTAGGGATGTTTGTCTTCATCTTCATTTAATACTTTTACATAAAAGAGTCGTTTTTATATACAGGGAAGCGCTTTTTGCGCCTCCCTGCATTGTGTCATTGCAAATTATTCCGTGTAAACAAATCCTGCCAGCTTGTCTACGTTCTCAGACGTAATCGCGATACAGTCAACCAGCTGTTTTTCATCCACGCCTGTAGATCCTTCTTTGAGGTACTGGTCAGCCTGCTCTACTGCCATCTCAGCGATTACCGCGAACTGCTGAAGCGCTGTTCCGGTAGCGTCTCCGGATTTGATCAGGGCTGCCGCCTCGTCGGAACCGTCAACGCCGATAACCGGAAGTTTCTTGCCTGCTGCCTGGAGTGCCGCGCACACGCCCTCTAACATAGTGTCATTGCCGCAGATAACGCCTTCGATGTCCGGATTAGCCTGAAGCATAGCTTCCATTTTATCATAAGCTTCCGTCTTTTCCCAGTTTGCCGTCTGCTTCGCAACCATTTCCATATCCGGATACTGGTCGATCACTTCATGGAAGGCTGAAGAACGTACGCCTGCGTTGGTGTCAGACTCTTTTCCTAACAGTTCTACATATTTCCCTTTTTCACCCATTGCTTCTACGAACTTCTCAGCGATAGCCTTTGCTCCCTGGTAGTTGTTTGCTACGATCTGGGAAATAGCAACGCCTTCTTCATTGATCTCGCGGTCGATCAGGAATGTCGGGATTCCTGCTTCTCTTGCCTTCTTCACTGCTTCTACCGTCGCATCCGCGCCTGCATTGTCGCAGATGATGGCTGCCGCCTTGTCGGCAATCGCGCTGTCGAACAGCTCGGTCTGCTTGGTCGGGTCGTCATCGTGGGATACTGCTTTTACTTCATATCCCAGTTCTTCTGCTTTCGCGGAAGCGGTATCAACCTCTGCCTTGAAAGCCGGGTTGGATACGGAAGGAGTGATGATGTACATGATGTTAGAGCCGCCGCCCTTTAACACTTTGTCATCCTTCTTGTCATCTGCCTTATCCTCTGTCTTCTTGTCCTCTGCCTTTTTGTCATCTCCTTTGGAGCCGCATCCGACTGCCATCGCTCCAACCATTGCTACTGTAAGCAATACGGCCAATACTTTTTTGAAACCTTTCATTTTTCCGTTCCTCCTTATGTTTTTCAAAGTATTAAATTTCTATATTAACAGGTAGGCCCTGCCAATATCCTTTATTTCAATGCTTCGGCTGCCTTCCTGGCAATCCCTTCGGCATTCAGCCCGTAATAGTCAAATACTTCTCTGGATGATCCAGTAATCACCGGTTCGTCCGGAAGAGACATGTTAACTACCTTTCTTGGGCATTCGCTTCCTACTACCTGGCTTACCATGGAGCCCAGGCCGCCGAACGGCGCGTGTTCTTCTACGGTGACCACTGCCTTTGAATGGGAAGCCGTCTTGACGATGGTTTCTTTATCCAGAGGCTTAATGCAGTACATATCTACAACCGCTGCGCTGATTCCCTGTTCCTTAAGAAGGGCCGCCGCTTCTACCGCAGGCTTTACCATCTCTCCGCAGGCAATGATCGCTACATCCGTTCCTTCCGTCACGACGGTTGCCTTATCCATTGTAAACGGAACGTTGCCTTCCTCATAGATGTCATCCACAGCGTTTCTTCCAACCCGGATATAGGCCGGCTTATCATCCCCGAGCAATTCCTTGACCAGGCACTCCGTCTGGAGCCTGTCGCTTGGAAGATATACTCTCATATTCGGCACGGCAGCCATTGCCGCAATATCCTGGGCGGAATGATGGCTCATTCCCAGCGCCCCATAGCTTACGCCGCCGCTGATGCCGATCAGTTTTACATTTGTATTGGAGTATGCCACATCGACTTTGCACTGCTCATAGCTTCTGGTTGACAGGAAGCATGCCGGAGACACCGCATAAGGCTTCTTCCCGCATTTGGCCAGGCCAGCGGAGATGCTTACCAGATTCTGCTCCGCGATGCCCGTCTCTACGAACTGCTCTGGATATTCGCTGGCAAATGGCGCAAAGGATGCGCTTCCTCTTGAGTCGCTGCAAAGCGCTACAATGTCCTGATCCGTTTTCGCCGCCTCCATCAACACTTCACATATTACCTGTTTATTTGCTATCTTACCCACAAAGCGCCGCCTCCTTTCTATCTGCGAGATCTTTCCTGATCTGCGCCAGTTCCTCTCCACTTGGAACTTTGTGGTGCCAGTTTGCTTTGTCCTCCATTACGGAAGAGCCTTTTCCTTTCACCGTATTGGCAATCAGCACAGAGGGCCTGCCCTTTACCGTCTTTGCCGTATCGAATGCTACTTTGAGCTGGTCTATATCATTGCCATCCGCTACATCGATGACGTTCCAGCCAAATGCCCCAAATCTTTCGTGAAGGTCATCATGAGCCATCACGTCCTCGGTCCGTCCGGATATCTGCAGGCGGTTTCTGTCGACTACCGCGCACAGATTGTCAAGCTTGTAGTGGCTTGCCGCCATGGCGCCTTCCCATACGGAGCCTTCTGCCAGCTCGCCGTCGCCCATTACCGTATAGACTCTGTAGTCCCTGTCATCCATCTTCCCCGCAAGCGCCATTCCCACGCTGACCGGAAGGCCATGCCCCAGAGAGCCGGAGTTCATCTCGATTCCCGGAAGTTTGTTGTTGGGATGTCCGATAAACTTGGAGCCGAATTTGCTGAACTTGGCGATCACATCCTTGATATCAAAGAATCCCTTTGCTGCCAGGACCGCATAGTACGCTTCCACGGAATGCCCTTTGCTCATGATGAACTTGTCGCGGTCCGGGTCATCTGCATTCAGCGGGCTTATATTCATCTGATCAAAATAAATCTCTGTCAGTATCTCCATGACGCTCATGTCTCCGCCGATATGTCCGGCTTTCCCTTCCACAATCATGTCGATTACATTTTCTCTTAATTCGTAAGCGAGTGCTTTCATATTCTCCATAATCATTCTCCTCTTAGATATGCTTTTACATCTTCTTCAATCGGGTCATACAGGTCCGGCTTCACGCCGATATATTTGCACGCCTCATACAGGACAGGAACCACGTCCTTGTGGATTCCCACGCAGTGATGAATGTATGGGCCCTCCACGATCTTGGCCTCCAGGCGCTTGATATTGTCAACCTCCACCCAAAGATAGGTGCCCATTCCCTTCGGTCCGTCCACGCCTTTGGCATTGCCAAGGAGCAGGGAGTAATCCCCGTTGTCCCCGTCGAATCTGCACAGGGTCACGTCTCCGTGCTTTGCCTCTGCCGTAAGGCTTCCCGGATGGTCAAAGGCCAGCGGGTAGGTAAGCTTTGGCTTTTCCTGGGCAACGGATATCGGCCATGGGCCGCAGTGCTGCAGCAGTTCCCCGTTCTCAATATCCGGATGGCGGATAGTCCAGTCAGCGAAGAAGCCTCTCTTCTCTCCCATTCCAGCCGCCTCTACCAGCAGCGCGGTAATGGCTCCGTGAATATCCGTCTCGCATACGACCGGGATTCCCTTTTCATTGAGGATCGCGTTGGCCGCGCAAGGCATGATGCCAAGTTCTGTCTGAAGCGCATTCCAGCATTGGATCGCTCCTGCCTGGCAGCCATACTTGTCGATCAGCTGTTCCATGGCGACCGCAAGGGCAGCCACATTCTCCACTTCGTCGTCCTTGATCTTTACTTCCATGTTTTCACGGATGTACGCGACCATTTCCGCAACCTTGGCTCCCTCTTCCTTGACCGCCTTTACTTCTTCTGTAAGTTCCGTCATCGGGATCGGAGACAACTGGATATTGAACTTCTCCAGAAGTTCACCTTCATTACACATCGTGGTCCAGAAGTCAAACGGCCTGGTCGAGATCTGAAGGATCCGGATATTGCGGAATGTCTTTACCACGTTGCACACCGCCAGAAAGTCCCTTAATCCTCTTTCAAATACCGGGTCATTCAATCTGCAGTTTGTCATATATGTAAATGGTATCTGGAATCTTCTTAATACTTTTCCGGTTGCAAACAGTCCGCACTGCGTATCCCTGAGCCTCACCCCGTTCTCATCCGGCCTCTCATCCAGCGGCCCCCACAGAAGGACTGGCACGTTCAGCTCTTTTGCAAGTCTTGCGCAGACATATTCTGTACCAAAGTTACAGTGCGGAAGGAACAACCCGTCAACGCCCGCCTCCTTAAACTTCGCCGCAATCTTTTTCACGTCATTGTCATCGTAAAGAAGCCCTTCTTCGTTGATATCATCAATATCAACAAAGTCAATTCCCAGTTCTTTCAGCCTGTCTGCCGTCAATCCTCTGTACTTGATCGCGTCCGGCGCGCTGAAGATGCTTCTCCTTGTGGGTGCATACCCTAATTTGATAGTTGCCATTTTACTTCCTCCATCCTTTCTTGCCTCTTGGCTTCCTCTATATCTAAGTTCCTGACACTTCCTCTTACGAGAAAATCCGTGCCAACCTGTATCTTCATCTTTACCTGTCTTCCGGAATATCGGATATGGTCCAGAGCCCTTCTTACCGCCACCTCTCCCATCTCCTGCTTGTGTACATGGATTGTAGTAAGTCCCGGGGTAGATACGGCCCCAAAACGGATATCGTCGAATCCCACGATAGAGATCTGATCCGGTATTTTGATTCCTTTTTCCTCCAGGGCTCTCATAGCCCCAAGCGCAATCACGTCATTATCGGCGAAGTATGCGGTGGGCAATGCCGGTTTCCCTTCCAGATAGGCTTTCATATCTTCGTATGCCGCCTCCAGCGTCGTTCCGAGAGTCACTACATATTCCGGCGCTTCTGAAAGGCCATGCCTTCCAAGCGTGCGGTAATATCCATATTCCCTGTACTGGAAGGCCTTGATCCGGTAATCTCCTCGCAGATATCCGATGCTCTTATGTCCATTCTCAACCAGATATTCCACCGCGTTGCAAGCAGCGTCCGTATTGTTGATCAGCACCCCGTCAAAGGCCATCTCTTCGCACCATCCATCCAGCACGATCATATATCCTTTGTAATCCATAAAGGGCTGATAGTCTTCTTCCATCATCTCGGTACCCAGGAGTATCATCAGCGAATTGGTGTCTTCAAGCACTTCCTTAAGCCTCTCCTGAAACGCGTCATCTTCATAATTCAGATGGCTGAAGGCCGTCTCATACCCCAGTTCCTTCGCCTGCCGCTCCACGCCTTCTATCATGGCAGGAAATATCAGGCTGTCATCTATGATGCGTCCATTCTTCCTGTAGGTTACGAATTTTATCTTTGTTATGGTCTTTTCCGTCTGGTATCCCAGTTCCTCTGCTACTTTGAATATCTTTCTTGAAGTTTCTTCATTCACACCCTTCTTGCGATTCAAAGCATTGGAGACAGTCGCCGGAGAAAAGCCCGTCATCTGGCTTATCTGTTTTATACTGGCCTTCACTTTTTCACCGCCCCTAACTCTTTATGCCCTTATTATAAACATTTATATAAATATTTCAATAGTATTTTAATAAATAGTTTTGTTTTATTTACATTTTGTTTAATTATAATAGTTTTGCGCTTCTCATTTTGGCTATTATTTACAATTGATACATTCTGTATTTACATTTTGTTCACATTCTCACTCTGTTTTAGTTAAATGTTTATGTAAATATTTATATAAACATTTAACTAAATAAGTATAAAAAGGCGCAAAAAAAGAAGCGCCCTTTCTTTTGGCGCTTCCAGTTTACCCAGCACTAGGCCAGACCGTTCCATATTATATTTTTCTTACGCTTCCTCTTTCCACAAAATCCGTACAGACTTGTATCTTCATCCTTACTTTCTTAGGATCCTCGATCGCCAGTGCCAATTCCCTCACGGCCGTCTCTCCCATCTCCCGCTTATAAACGTTGATCGTCGTAAGCGGCGGGTCCGAGATGGCCCCGAACGAAATATTGTCAAACCCTATGATAGACACATCCTCAGGTATCCCGTATCCATACTCCTTAAGCGCCCGCATCGCGCCTATGGCTATCGTATCATTATCCGCGAAATAAGCAGTCGGTATCACCGGCGTCTCATCCAGATATCGCTTCATTCCTTCATAGGCAGTCTCAATCCGGGTACCCACCGTCGCGATATACTCCGGCCTTACGGGAAGCCCATATCTTTCCATAACTCTTTTGAATCCAATCTCCCTGTACCGGAATGCCTGTATCCGGAAGTCTCCCTGGATGTATCCGATGTCCTTATGTCCCTTGCCTGCCAGATATTCCACCGCCTTTGCAGCCGAATCCGTGTTGCTTATCAGCACGCTGTCAAAAAAGTACCGGTCGCTCCACCCGTCCAGCAGGATTATCTTATTCTTAGCGTGAGTAAACGGCTCGAAATCCTCCTCCAGCATCTCCGTTCCCAGAAGAACCACGGCACTCTCCGTATCCGAAAGAATCTCATTGATCTGCATCTGGTACTGGGCGTCATTGATATCCACATGGCAGAACACCGTCTCATATCCCATGCTCTTCGCCTGATGCTCCACGCCTTCGATCACCGCCGGATGGAAGGGGCTGTCATCAATAATCAGCCCGTTCCTCCGGAAAATGACGAACCGGATCTTCTTAATCTTCTCCTCCATCCGGTACCCCAGTTCCTCCGCTACCCTGAATATTTTCTCCGACGTCTCCGCATTCACTCCCCGCTTATGGTTCAGCGCATTCGAAACCGTCGCTGGAGAAAAACCAGTGATTTCACTTATTTTCCGTATACTAACCTTCATAATAACCGACCTTCCATTTGCTCTGCCTATAATATATCACATATTATTTTAAAAATGAAGGCAACTTTTTGCGCAATCATTTTTCCGCGATTTTTTTGCAAGAAGAAAGCGCCTCGCGGCGCTTCCTTCTCTTTTGCTCTGGCCAATCCTAGGGGGATTAAGCATTTCTTCTTTTCTTCGTCATCATTACGATTCCCGCCAGAGATACCAGTCCCAGAAGAGCATAGAGCCCTGCCATGGCAGTGTCTCCCGTCTTTGCGATCTTCTTGGCATTCTCAGCGGCAATCTGCTTCTCGATCTCCTGCGCCGTCTTCAGCAGTTCTTCATAAGTCTTGCCGCCATTGGCAACAAGCACTGCGTTGATGGCATCTTTCTCGTCCTGGGACATCTTATCCCAAGCTTCCTTGCCGGACAGTATCTGCTGGTAATTCTGCCTGGTGGCCTCCTTATAGATCTGGCCGTCCTGTCCCGTCAGATACTTCTTGATGAAGCTGTCGCTATTTTCCTTGATCTCTCCGGAAAGTTTCAGCAGATCTTCATAAGACTTGCCGCCATTGGCGATCAGCGCCGCATTGATGGCGTCTTTTTCTGCCTGCGACTTCTTGTCCCAATCCGCTTTTCCGGACAAAATCTGCTCATAGTTCTTGGCTGTGGCTTCTTTGTACATCTGTCCATCTTCGCCTGTCAGATAGTTCTTTACAAACTTATCTGCTTCTTCTTTCACAAACGTCTCGCAAGCAAGCACATAATCATCATAGGTCGCGATCGCGCCGTCAGTGCCCGCCTCGATCAAGGCATTCGCCTTCGCTTTCTGTTCGTCCGTCATCTCTGCCCAAGACTCTTTTCCCGCAAGAATCTGATCTGCGTTATTGCTATTGATTTCTTTATACAGCCCGTCTTTCCCCGTTGTAAATGCATTTACAAAATCCTGTGCAACCGCATCGTCCAAGGTATCCAAAAATGCCGCTTCGGCATTGTCAAGCGCCGCAAGAACAGCGTCTTCATCCGCTGCGTTGTCGATCGCTACTTTTGCTTCGTCCGCCTCGTCGTCTATCTCAGCCTTCAATGCCGCTTTTTCCTCGCTGCTCAGGTCTTTAAGAGCATCAATGCCCTTCTTCGCTTCCTTCGCCGCTTCCATAACGCCATCTTCCGCTACTGCCTTCGCCTCTGCAAACGCAATCGCCGCCTGTCCATTCTGGACCGCATGATTGATTCCATTTGCATCCGCCGCCGCATTGACCGCGTTTTTTGCCGCCTCTGCCGCATTGTCTACCTCGGCCTTTTTCATGTTCTTCTCAGCTTTTGTCAGATTGCCAAGCTTATCGATCTCTTCTTTGGCCGCTTTTGCGTTTGCCGCGATGCTATCCATGGCCTCCGCCTTGGACTGGATCAGCGTCATATCCGCGCTGCCCTGCTGCTTCGCGCTTTCAACCGCGGAAGGAGACGCCGCATTATTCACTGCGTCTTTCGCTTTGTTTGCAGCCGCCGTAATCTCATCTTTTTTGGTCTGTTTTTCTGCTGGTGTCAGGTTGTCAAGATTGTCGATTGCATTAATTGCCGCCTGCGTATCCACGTCTATCGCGTCCGCTGCATCCTTCTTTAACTTGGCAGCATTATCCGCCGCCTGCTTCTTCGCGGCATCCACAACAGCTTTTACCTGCGCATCTGTAGCAGCGCCATTGAGCTGTCCTTTGAACGTGGCTTTCTCCGCATCCGTCAGGAACTCCAGCCCGTCAATCGCAGGAACCGCCGCTTCCGGCACGACTTTAGTGATCATCGCTCCGCCTACGTTAAATCCAACGGTAGCATCGCCATTTTCCACATCAACCATCTGGTCTGTAAAACTATAGTCGCCAACCGTATAATTGGCGCCTCCCACTGCGACCTGGACAGTAAAATTATCCTTCCCCACGGTTCCGGATGCCGGAAGGCCGCTTGCACTCACCGTTACATCGTCCGCTGTAAATGTCGAACTGCCCACATCATAAACACTATATGGGCCAACCCCCGTGACAGCGCCGCCGGAACACCAATATCTCCAGCCATCAGTGGTATAGTAGATCGCCCCGGTACTGCAGCCGTCAAACTGCGAATCCGCATTCAGCACCGCGACCGGATACCCCGCCCCATTTGCATTGGTTATCTGCCCGCCTGTTATTGCCAGTTTCACGCTCAGCGTGCTCGGGAATCCAAGGCTTGCATAGTTCGGATTTGCCAGCCCTGAATTGGTGCTGATATAGATTGTATCATTTACATTGAAGGTTCTGTTGTTATTCACGCTGATGCCGTGATAGAACATTCCAGTGCCAGTCCCGTTTTCAGCCGCCTTTACATCTGTTGTCCCAGTAAATGGCGCAAATGCAAATGCCATGCACGCAGCGGTAGCAATTGCAGCAATTAATTTACCCTTTTTCATTTTCGTTACTCCTCTCATAATAAAAAAATCCCCTATTTCAATTTCCTATCTGTCTCCTGCGTTCTGCTCTTAAAATTCCCTCCCTTGGCCCGCAAAACTAAAACAGGCTGTATACATATATTATTAAACCAGAAATCAACAGGCTTTCCTTGTGTTTTACCAAAAGGGTCAGAAAATTACCGTTTTCACTACATCTTGTGTCAAAATTTCCGCCATCTACTATCCGTAGCCCAAAAGGCGCAAAAAAAGAAGAGGCACCCCCTGCGGGAATTCCTCTTCTTCATACATTCTGCAGATATCTAATCTTAAATTATTTAAGGTTAACCTCTGCTCCTTCGCCTTCAAGCTTAGCCTTGATTTCCTCAGCCTCAGCCTTAGATGCAGCTTCTTTGATTACCTTCGGAGCGCTGTCAACTAATTCTTTTGCTTCTTTCAGTCCAAGGCCTGTTACTTCACGAACAACCTTGATAACCTTAACCTTAGAAGAGCCTGCGGATACTAATTCTACGTCGAACTCATCCTTCTCTTCTGCTGCTGCGCCTGCATCTGCGCCTGCTGCTGCAACGACTACGCCTGCTGCTGCAGATACACCAAATTCTTCTTCACATGCTTTTACTAAGTCATTTAATTCTAATACTGATAATTCTTTGATTGCATCAATAAATTCAGCTGTTGTTAATTTTGCCATTTTATGATCCTCCATTTAATATTATTTTAATTGCAGCGGGTTATTCTACTCCGCCGGTGTTTCTTCAGTTGCCGCTTCTTCTGCAGGGGCTGCTTCTTCTACTGCTGCCTCTTCCGCAGGGGCTGCCGCTTCGCAGTTCTCTGCTCCGCCCTGCTCTGCGATCTGGTTAAGAACACGAGCAAGATTGGTAATTGGTGACTGCATGCTTCCAAGCAATTTGGCCAGCAATTCTTCTCTTGACGGAATCTTTGACAGTTCTGTCAGGCCGTCAACATCGTATACCGTGCCTTCAATCACGCCTGCTTTTAACTCAAGGGCTTTTGCATCTTTTGCGAACTTGCAAAGGATTCTTGCCGGAGCCGTAGCATCGTCTTTAGAGATCGCGATAGCGCTTGGTCCTTCCAAGTGTTCTTCTAAAGCCGCTAATTCAGTTCCTTCAAAAGCTCTCTTCATCATTGTGTTTTTACAAACTTTGTAGACGATTCCAGCATCCCTTAACTGTTTACGCAGTTCTGTATCCTGAGCAACAGTAAGTCCGCGGTAGTCAACTAATACAACGCTTGCTGCATCTTTGACATCTTCTGCAATAGCCTGTACGATTGGTTGTTTCAATTCAACTTTTGCCACGAATGGTGCACCTCCTTATAGTATTTGTCCGACTGCGTAAGGAAATAAGTGCTATACGCTAAAAAGCCTCTATATCCAAAGACATAGAGGCATTGTAATTCATAAAAACAGAATCCAACTTTCCTCGGCAGGCGTTTGTCTACTTACGCTTACGCACCTGCTGTCTTCGGCAGTCATCGTGGGATATTATATCATCACGCAGATTCCTTGTCAATACTTTTATATATTCTTGCTATTCTATTTCGCCCAAAACCGCATATGATGGATCATTCTTATCATCGCGGCTGGTATTATACATTTCAAGATCTTTATAATGGGAAATGATGCGGGTGTTATCTCCTGCAACCGTCCTCTTTACGATCAGCCACTTGCCATCACGGCATTCCCAGTTATCAATGTCCCGGCACCTGGCCTCTACCGTAAATGTCTTGCCTTCTTTGCCCGGCATCTTGCAGGCGGCATACATGTAAGTCTCGCTGACCGCTTTATCGCCATCCACCTTGATCAGGATATTCGTCATCATATGATGGGTACAGATCATATGCCTGTGCTGCTCCAGCATATTATCAATAAATCCTCTTCCCGTTCCTCTGTAAGTAGGGCCATAGTCTACCTGGCTGTCCTCGGCAAATACAGAATACCCCAGTTCATTGTCAATTCGGTCAAGCGCGCGGCAGTAAACGTAGATCTGATCCCTTATCGCTTCTTTTGCCAGCAGTGTCTTAATCTCATCCATTCCTTTTTGCTCCTTTTCTTTTTTCGCGTTCCGCTGATATCTGTCCTCAGTATACAATCCCGGCGGACTTATACAAAGTCATATCCGCCTCACTTTCACGCAGCGGCAAGGACAAAAAGTTATCAATTTATTACACTGACGCCAATAATTACATTTTTACCAAAAAAATACATTTATTACTATATATTCCACTTTTTCTCTCATTACTGTATGTTAAAATAAACACAAAATGTTTAGGAGGAAGATAAGATGAATGTCGCTATTGTTGATGATTCTCTTATAGACAGACAGCACTTGTACCACGGTCTGGAGCGTTATTGCCGCGAACATAAGGTACATATGAAAATAGAGCAGTTCGACAACGGAACCGACTTTTTAAATACATTCAATGCCAATGTTTATAACCTTGTATTTCTGGATATATTTCTGAACGAGATCGATGGCATGCAGGTCGCCAAATCCATATTCGATCAAGACCCACAGTGTCTGATTATATTTACAACTTCCAGCAAAGAGCACGCGGTTACGGCTTTTCGACTGCATGCTCTTGATTATCTTCTGAAGCCTTTTTCCTATGAATATCTGGAAGAGGCAATGCTCAGATACGAGCGCGCTTCCAAACGCTTCGAGCACTACATCGAACTGAAAGAAGGGCGGCACTACACCCGCATACTGCTGTCTGATATCATTTATACCGATTATTATAATCACTATATCCAAATACACACGCCCTACCGGACAGTCCGCTCTTATATGTCTTTTAAGGATTTTTCGCCTATGCTGGAGGCGTATCCCCAATTTTTATGCTGTTACCGCAACTGCATGGTGAATCTGGATCACATTGCATCCATGGATGTCAATGATTTCGTACTTACAAACGGGGAGAGGATTCCTATATTGCGGGCACGCAGAAAAGAGATCCGCCAGGCGTATGCCAACTATATATTCACCTATGTGACCGAAGGAGATAAACATGAATCTTGAAAGTCTGTCCAGTTCGCTGCTTTTTATCGGGCCCTGTATTATCGTGCTGTATTTTACATTTTCGGACCGGCTTAAAGCGCCCACATTACTAACGGTAGCATCCGGCATTGCCATATTCGTCTTAATAGACATAGCGCTTACCTATATCTATATGACAACTCCCCTCACCGCCTTTACAATGGCTTTACTGGCGATCTCAGGGGTAATGGCAGGCGTATTTATCTTTAACGCTGTTTCTACTTACAGTTTTGCCCAATGCCTATTTGCCGTTACGATTGTGAAATGCTATTCCAATGCCGTATACCTATTATCCGCCCAGGCAGAGTACATCTTAGGACATGCGCCTTCAAAAATGCCCACTTTGTTTCACCTGGCACTGACATTTGCGATCATGCTGCTAACCCTGCCGCTTATCTTGCTGTTTTTCAGGAAGCTTCTCAGGCCAGCGCTTGATCGCACGGAACACCTTCCCTTTTGGAATTTATTATGGGGCATACCCGTGTGCAGCACATTTTTTTATTCCCTGACGGTATTCCCTATATTCAACAGCAGCAGCCCCAGTCCCAAAGCCGATATCTACCTGATCCCTTTGCTTTGGATCATCCTGACCTTCTCTACCTATCTCATCATCTTTAAGATGATCGTAGAGACCACCAGAAATGCCGAACTGACCGAAGAATTACACCTGACCGAAACACATTTTGACGCCTATAAAAGACAGATCGTACTGCTCCAGCAGAAAATCGACGAGACCAGCCGCATCCGGCACGACTTCCGGCACACGCTGATTGCCCTTAAGGCTTATATTTCCAACAATGACTTAAGCGGAATGGAAGACTACATCAACAATTATCTATGTCATCTGGATTCTATCAGCCCTACCAGCTACTGCCAGAATCCCGTGATCAATACGATCGTCTCCTACTTCGCCGACATTGCCCGCGACCATGGCATCAGCGTCTCCATCTCCATACGCCTGGACGATGCCTTTCCCTTCTCCGACATCGACACATGCATCATTCTCGGCAATCTTCTGGAAAATGCTCTCGAGGCCTGCATGCGCCAGACCGAAGGCGAGAAATACCTTCACCTGGATATCTGCATGCATCACGAAAGCACGCTGGCTATCATCGTAGAGAACAGTTACGCCGGTCAAGTGCGCAAGAAGGAGGGCGTCTTCCTTTCCTCCAAGGCAGAAAGAAGAGTCGGGATCGGGATTGCCTCCGTCCGGCAAGTCGCCAGGAAATACAACGGAATCTGCCAGTTTGATTACACGTCCCGGACATTCAAAGCCTCCATCCTTCTTAACGCCATAGACAACGGAAAAGAGACAGCATAGCCGAATCGCTATGCTGTCTCTTATTATTCATCTAATATGCAATTACATAACCTTAATTGGGTTAATCTTAACGCCAGGTCCCATTGTAGAAGTAAGCGTCACGCTCTTTAAGAACTGACCCTTTACAGCGGATGGCCTTGCCTTGTTGATTGCATCAATAAGCGTCTGGAAGTTGTCCGTAAGCTGTTCTTCGGTAAATGAAGCCTTACCTACTGGCACATGGATAATGTTTGTCTTATCAAGTCTGTACTCAATCTTACCGGCTTTGATGTCCTGGATTGCCTTTGTCACGTCCATAGTTACCGTTCCGGCCTTCGGGTTCGGCATTAATCCCTTAGGTCCGAGAACACGTCCAAGACGTCCAACGACACCCATCATATCCGGCGTAGCTACTACTACGTCGAATTCAAACCAGTTCTCATTCTGGATCTTTGGAATCAGTTCTTCTCCGCCTACGTAATCTGCTCCTGCCGCTTTAGCCTCATCAGCCTTTGCGTCCTTTGCAAATACTAAGATACGGACTTTCTTGCCTGTTCCGTGCGGAAGTACGACCGCGCCACGGATCTGCTGGTCAGCGTGACGTCCGTCACATCCAGTTCTGATATGAGCCTCGATTGTCTCATCAAATTTTGCTACTGCAGTCTTTTTAACTAATGACACTGCTTCCGCAACATCGTAGAGCGTTCCTCTGTCAATTGCCTTTGCAGCCTCAACATATTTCTTTCCTCTTTTCATTCTAAAAAACCTCCTTGTGGTAATGTCGGGATAACCCTCCCACTTTCTATCGTTTACAATTTACTCTAGTCTTCAACCTTTACGCCCATGCTGCGGCATGTTCCGGCGATCATGCTCATTGCTGCTTCAACGTTGGCTGCATTCAGGTCTGGCATCTTCAGTTCAGCGATTTCCTGAAGCTGAGCCTTTGTGATTGTCGCAACCTTTGTCTTGTTCGGAACGCCTGAACCAGACTTGATGTTGCAGGCCTTCTTGATCAGGACTGCTGCCGGCGGCGTCTTTGTGATGAAGCTGAAGCTTCTGTCATTGTAAACCGTGATTACAACAGGAATAATCATATCTCCCTGATCTGCAGTCTTAGCGTTGAACTGCTTTGTAAATTCAACGATATTTACACCGTGCTGACCAAGTGCAGGTCCAACCGGTGGTGCTGGTGTTGCTTTTCCTGCAGGGATCTGTAACTTAATATAACCTTCTACTTTTTTTGCCATTTCAATTACCTCCTTGTGGTGCCTTCGGGAACGTCTGCGTCCCTCCCACTACCTGTTACATTTTCTTGACTTCTGCGAAACCAATTTCAACCGGCGTTTCGCGGCCGAATAGTTCAACATTGATGGTAAGGCTCTGCTTCTGTATATTCATAGACTGGATAACGCCAACCGTATCTGCCCATGCACCGGCAATAACCTGAACCGTGTCGCCTTCTTTAAAGTCAACGACAATGTTCTCCTGCCTGATCCCAAGCGGCGCCATCTCTGCATCCGTCAGCGGAACCGGCTTAGAGCCTGGTCCTACGAATCCCGTTACGCCTCTTGTATTACGGACAACATACCATGTATCATCATTCATGATCATATGAATCAGCACATAGCCCGGAAACATCTTCTTCTGTGTCGCCTTCTGAACGCCGTTCTTCATCTCTACGACATCTTGCATCGGAACGCGGACTTCCAGAATCTGATCTTCCAAATGTCTGTTTTCAATTGTCTTATCAATGTTGGCTTTTACTTTGTTTTCATACCCGGAATAGGTATGAACTACGTACCATTTTGCCTCTGACATAAACTCACCTTTCTTGCCCGCAGTTTATCAGTTCTATTTTACTAATAAATCCACTCCGTACTGGGCAATAAAATCAACGATCGCTATGATTATTCCCAGAACTACGGACACGGAAACAACTGCCGTCGTCTGTTTTGCAAGTGTCATCTTATCTGGCCAAATGATTTTCTTAAATTCTCTGTTAAGACCTTTGAACCAGCTTTTCTTCTGAGTCTTATCGCTCATGACATCCACTCCTTTACGGCGACTATTTTGTCTCTTTGTGCAATGTGTGTGACTTGCAGAACTTACAGTACTTCTTAGTCTCCATGCGCTCAGGATGTGTTTTCTTATCCTTTGTCATGTTGTAGTTACGCTGCTTGCATTCTGTACATTCCAATGTGATTCTTGTACGCACAACTTCCACCTCGCTTCATGTTTCTTGTGTTAACATTGTTACTTGGTAGCTTGCGAGGCTACCCAAATTTTAGGCATAAAAAAAAGACCTACTTCCATTCGCTAGGATAGTGTATCACAGAAAGCCGGAAAATGCAAGTCCTTTTCTTCATATTGCGCCTGCGGCCAGGACCGCAGGCGCGCGGATCATCTTCTTACTTTAATAGATTCAATGCGTTCTTATAGAAGATGCATTCCCTTGCCTCTTCCGATAGATTGGCCCGCCGGATGCGGTAGATCTCAAGTTCTGTGTTAAGCCATGGGAAATGAGACCCGAACAGCAGCCGGTCATATCCAAGGCGGTTCGGAATATTCTCTATTCCTTCATCCGAATAATCCCCCGAAGTCTCGATCAGCAGGTTGGGATGCCGGTCCATCACGTAATCGACATCCGTCAGCGCATAGCCGCTGCTGTCAAACTGCCCGCCGTGGGACATGATAAACTTAAGTTCCGGGAATTTTTCCGCAAGGCTGGCCACCTGGAAGCAGTGGGAAAGCCATGGATACCCTGTCTCAATTAAGACAGGCAGGCCGTATTCCTCGCATATCTCCATAAAAGGATACACCTTCTTGTCATTAATCGCAAACGTCTCTTCCCAGGGGTGCAGAAGCAGGCCTTTCAGTTCCAGGTCCTCCACCGATTCCCGCAATATCTTCTCAGAATCCTTGCCAAGGTTCGGGTCGATCCTGCAGAAGCCTTTTAGTTTTCCGGAATGCTTCCTCTGCAAGTCCGAAATATATTCATTCTGCCGTTCGAAGAAAGGATCAATCGTCTTGACCGGGCAGATCACCGATACATCCACCTGATTCTCCTCCATATTCTTCAGGATGTCTTCTTCCGTGCTCTCCTGGCCCAGCATGGACTCGCCCACGTATGTATGAAAATCAACAATCATCTTATTTCCTCCAATCCCATCACGCGAACCGCGTTCTGATACAGAACCTTTTCCAATTCTTCTTCTGACAGACCAGCCAGCAGTACCTTTTTAAGTTCTACCATCGGATCGCAGCACGGCGCGTCTGTACCGAAGAAGATACGCTCTGCTCCCAATTCGTCCACAAGCCATCTTATTTCCTTGACCAGCGGCACCTCCGAAGTATCTATATAAATGTTCTTATACTTCTTCGCCACCTCGATGGCATCCCTGTTGTGGGCGTAGCCGCCCATATGCGCCAGTATAATGACGGTGTCCGGGCATTGGGCCGCCAGTTCGCCGATCTGAAGGGGAAGGCACATCATCTCGTCGCCGCAGTGGAACAGCACCGGCAGTCCCAGTTCGCCCGCCTTCCTGCAAAGGCGGACCGTAAGTTCCCCGTATGGATGAAGCGTATAATGGGCAGGATGCAACTTTACTCCACGAACCGGATATTTTCTGCAGCTGTCTTCCAGGAAATCGATCGCTTCCTGCCCAAACCAGGGATCCATCCGCAGAAACATCATGAACCGCTCTTTGTATGGCTCGATGGAATCCCACAGCCGCATGCCGCATGTCATGTCCGGCCCGGGAAGGTTCAGATAGGCGCTTACGACAGCCTTCTCAATCCCAGCCTCATCCATAAGCGTTATCAATTTTTCCGCTGTATCATACCAGTTCAGCGGCTCGCACACATCCACATGGGCATGCATATCTATGATTCTCATAAGTTTTTCCTCCTTATTATTCCCTGATCAGACAAACAGGTTGCAAGTGCAGTCTTCATACTGGCTGATGCACTTGCTATATATATCGTCAACGTACGGCATCAGAACGTCATTGGCCTTGACCGTGCCTATGTACCTCTCCTTGAAGTCCCTTGTCATATCCTGCAGTTCCTCTATCAGCGCCTCTTCATCTACATGCAGGAGCTTCCTGTCCTCCATCAGAATCCTGCCCGCTGCGATCACGGTTTCCACATCGCTTCCATCTTCGCAGTAAGCCAGGTGCTTATAGATATCATTCAGAGGGGTAAATGCCTCCGACTTCAAGTTGATAATATTGATATCTGCATCTTTTCCCGCCTCCAGGCTTCCAATCTCGTCCGCCCTTCTCAAGCTGCGGGCAGGCGTACGGATTGCCATCTTCAATATAGACTTGGCATCCAGCCAGGTCTTATAATCCGCGTCCATTACCTTCTGCAGCAGAGCAGCGAATTTTACCGTCTCGAATATGCTGTAGCCGTCATTGCTGCTCATGCCGTCTGTTCCCAGCACTACATTCACCTTATTTCGTACCATCTTGCGAAGCGGCATGATTCCGCTGCCGAGTTTCAGATTGCTGACCGGATTGTGGGCCACGGAAGCGCCCGCCTCTCCGATCATCCGCATATCCTCCTCATCCATCCATACTCCATGTATAATGGTCAGGCGATCCGTCAGAAATCCCAGATCCCGGATGTGCTTTACGATAGACTTGCCGTAGAATTCCGGGCCCGTAGCGCGCTGCATCCTGGTTTCCAGGATATGCGTATGCATCGGCAGATCGTACTTTTCGGCTATTTTAAGTCCTCTCATAAGGTACTCGTCCGTACACCGCTGGGGGGCTGATGTAGAGAAGACTACCTTCATCCCATCTTTCCTGTCCCATCTTCGGATAACTTCTTCATAGATCTCGATCATCTCCTCCGGATCCGGGTGGGATGACAGCAGTTCATGATATTTAGCGGGGATGCATTCCCTTGTATATGGAAGCTTATCCATAAACTTCCGGTCTCCCATGTTGACCGCGATATTGCCCTTTAATCCAACATCCTTATAGGCCTGAAATACCTGGTCGTATCCTTCCACCGTTGCCTTGGGGCATTCTGATACGTCATCCTGCACGCATGTGATCCCCTTCTTCACCATCTCCATTGCTCCGATCATGGTGCGAAGGTATATGAGGCGGGGCGCAAACGGCCCGTACTGAAGCGGCGGGCAGCTGTACAGCATCCATGGCTCAAGAGGCATGTTGTCAAACAGGCCCCGGAACATATTCTCATCTGAATGTAGATGAGAATTGACCAGGCCTGGCATCACCAGCTTGCCAGTGCAGTCGATCACCTTGTCAGCCTTCTCTTCAAGCCCCTTTCCTATTTTCGCTATCTTTCGCCCTTCGATAAGTAGATCGGCATGTTCCAGTATTTCATCTTCATCATTAAATGTCAGTATTTTTGCGTTTTTCAGCAATATCTTCATCTTCATTTCCTCCTACGAAAATAATTTATATGCATAGGCCTCCATGCAAAGAGGCATCAGATCATCCATCGTCTCCAGGTCATTATATAGCAGTTCCTTGATCTTCCCCAATCGGTTGATCAGCGTGTTCCTGTGGATATACAACGCTTTGGCAGTCTCGCTGACATTGAACTTATACTCAAGAAAGCCCAGCAATGTCCGCGCAAGCTCTGTATTATTCTCCTTGTCGTATTCCTGCAGGTACTGTATATTATCACAGCATCGCCCTTTCGTCTTTACCGGATACTGAAGCAGATAATCATAGAATTCTAATTGGTTATAAGCAAAGATCTTCTCTTTCAGCCCCAGTTTTTCTCCGATATCGATCGCTTTCTCCGCCTCTTGATAGGACCTTCTTATTCCTGCAAAGTCCTGGCTGCTTTTTCCTATGCCTGCCAGCACATCCATCCCTTCTTTCAGGGCGTTCATCTTCCGTATGATTGTTTCTGCCAGTTTTTTCGCCGCGTTACATATAAAGGGATTGCTTTTTGCCTGGCCTGCGAAAAGATAGATGATGAACTTGCGGTCGCGGCTTAAGATATAAGGCTCGAAGTTGCGAAGTTCTCTGCAATTGCGGATGCATCCGTCTATAATCCCCCTGTAGTCAGTATTGTAGTCGAATCCTGTCCGTATCTGCAGAAGCACCATGACCCGCTTCTTCTCAAAAGGCATTTCTATCTCCCGCAGTATATTCTTTAATTCCCCGTCGTCGAACTGACGCAGCCCATTCAGATATTCATATAGATCTTTGTGGTACGAATCCTCAAATTCATATCTGTCCTCCTGCCTTGATCTGGCCTGCTCCAGCGCCATGCTTAAGATCTTGATGCAGCGTTCGATAATGAACTTTTCTTCCTTATCCAGATCCCCCACATCTTCCAGCACAAGCAGGAGCGCGTTGGATTCTGCCCCGGGAATGGTAACCGTATATCCTTTTCTCTGGGTCTGGTCAGGGAATAGGAAGACGCTTTCATTGGTCTGCGAGGAGTGCAGCCGTTTTATCTCGCTGTCCTTGATGCACAGTTTCTTGTCATTCATCCTTTTGGCCGCATATACGCACTTATAATCGCTGTCCATAAGGATGACCGTTCGTTTCAGGAATTCCGCGATCCGGTAGACAATTTCCATCGTTCCCCGCTTGGAAAAGAAGATATCTGATATGTCTTCTATTAATTTCTGCTCTCTCACCCTGCTTCTGTAACTCAGATCATAGATGTGGTTATAGATTGCCTGGCAGACCTCGGATAGAGAATAATAAAATGGCAGTTCAAGAAGCGGAAGCCCCGCCTTTGCGGCCTCGCTGACCATGATCTCCGGGAGTTCCTGCAGATAGTCCCTGATCTTGACTCCCAGCCCGGCACAGCCGGCTTCTTTTAATTCATGGATGATTCTCTTCTGAGCCTGCGCGTCATCCACAAGAAAATAGCCGGATGTAATCACCAGTTCATCCTGCTTTACCCACCGAATGGCATCCGGATTATCCAGCACGCTTACGCCATCAAACCGGGCGTTTGGCAGATCATCGCAAGCAACACATTTTATATTTTTCAACCCGCTGGCTGTTATTAGCCATTCTAAACTAGTTTTCATCGACTCACCTGCAAATATAGCATCCTTGCGGCGCCGGCTCTTTTACCATCACGCCTCGTAGATATGTCCTTTCTACGGCTCCCTGAAAACAGGAATTTTTATACACGCTACTCTTTACTTTCGTTTTCATCTGCGCTTCTCCAAAGACCGTCTTTTTTGTAGGATCCAGTATTGCCAGGTCGGCATCCTTTCCCAGCGCAATGCTTCCTTTCCTTTTATCAATTCCCATTAAGCCGGCCGGCTTATACGAAAATATCTGCGCAATACGCTCCAGGCTGATCCTTCCTTTGCAGTACCCTTCGGAATATAGTACCAGCAGAGTGCACTGGATTCCGGATATGCCTGCCCACGCGTCATCGGGTCCATCTGCCTCAGACTTATACGTGCTGGGAGAATGGTCAGAAGAAATAATATCAATATTGCCGCCTTCCAGTTCCTTCCATAACGCAGCCTTGTTCTCCTCATCCCGGATTGGCGGCGCGCACTTTAACAGTGCTCCCTTTTCTATATAATCTTCCTGTGAAAACATCAGATAATGCGGACAGGTTTCGCAGGTCAGCCTTGCTCCCTGCCTTCTTGCCTCCTGGATGATCGGGATGCTCTTGGCGCTGCTTATATGGGCTATATGCACTCTGGCTCCTGTAAGCCGGGCAAATAGGGCACATTTTGCCACTGCCTCCATCTCGCTTACCTCTGGGCGCATCCTGCCAAGATGCTCCCACCTGCTGCTCCCCTTATATTTCTTCGTATAGTATTGGTTTATCGCTTCATTTTCCGCATGGATGATAATGGGAAAGTCTTCCGCTGCAGCCATGCGCATGGCCTCCAGCAGGATTGGATCCGTGACCTGCGCAAAATCTTTGGCCCCGCTGTCGCACAGGAATGCCTTAAGCCCTGCCGCGCCTTCCTTTAGCATATCCGGGATGGAAGCCAGATTATCTGTGGCAAGGCCGCCCCACGCCATATAATCGGTATAGGAATTTCCCTCGATTCTCTCAAGCTTCATCCGCAGGGTATCTCCGTTTACGGTAGCAGGTACATTATCTATTGGCATGTCTGCCACTGTAGTGATTCCTCCTTCCGCTGCCGCCAGAGATCCATGCCGCCAGTCTTCCATCTCTTCCGCGCCCAGATCGTCCATATGGACATGCACATCTATTCCTCCAGGAAAGATATACCGTCCCGGAACCTCTAATGTATCTTTTGCTTCTCCAAGCATTCCCGGCAGGGATAGGCCTGCTATCCTTCCATTTCTGATGCCTATATCCAGCTGCTGTTTTCCATCCGGGGTAATAACGCAGCCTCTCTTAATCGCCAAATCATACATAACTATCTACTCTTCCGGTAACATCTTACCTTGTCTGCAAAACGTTTAATTTTCTCTGCATCCCAGCGCAGCAGGCTTCCCGGCTTTGTTTCTTTGAGCATCAGGGAACTGCTTACCACCGCGCCTTCGCAATGATCCAGTATCTCGTATATATTATCTTCGTTGACGGAGCCGCCTACCAGCACCGGCTTTCCCAGTTCCATCTCTTGCGCTGTCTTTAGATACCGCAAGGTCTCCTGATAACTATGCCCGGTAAGTATGAGGCCATCCGCGCCTATGTGGCTTGCCCAGTCAATCGCCATATCTATCGGTACTCCGGGCATGGGAATCCCTTCCCTGTCATGCACGTCTGCGAGTATCTTCACCGGAGAGTTCAGCATCGCGCGGTACTGCACTGCCGTCTCCCCAACGCCTGTGCGGATTCCTTCCGCCTTATACATCGTTCCCGCAAATACCTTGATTCGCACAAAGTCTGCCCCCGCAGCCGTAGCCGCCGCGATAGGCGCCTCGCCGTCATGCGACTGCATGATCATTCCCAGCCGAATGTCCGGCATCTCCATCTTCACCATCTTGGCGAGAGAGGCCATCAGGGCGATCGTCTCCGGCATGGCGGGACCCAGATTCAGATTTTCATCCTGGATATATACAGTATCGATTCCATTGTCATAATGAACCTTAACGTTGGTCATGACATATTCTTCTATCTCCGCAATCGACTGGGACGGGTTATTCCTTCCGTAGTACGGAAGATGCACTGCCCCGATAATGATTGGCTCTTTCGTATATCTCATTCTTTTCCCTCCATGGTATAGCACACGACTTCCTTTAGGCGCTTCTCGGCCATCTCTCTGCTTACATGGAGTGCAGGCTCGATCCCAAAATCTTCTATTATAAAGGAAGAAGATACTGTCCCGTATTTCGCTGCCGTCACAAGATCATGGGTCTTGCTGTATCCAACCAGGAATCCGCCGCAGAAACTGTCTCCAGCTCCTGTTGGGTCCTTGACTGTATCTGAGTGATATGCATTCACAAATATAATTTCTTTATTTACATATACCAGGCAGCCTCTTTTCCCGATCTTGATCACTACATTCCTTGCTCCAAGCTGCATCATCCTTTCTGCGGCCTCCGCCATAGGAATATCGCCGAAGATGCCCTTCACCTCTACTTCGCTTGGGATGACTACATCTACCAGGCTGAATAGCTCCGGCAATTTGTCAATGCATTCCGGCTTCATATAGTCGCTTCCTGTATCAAGCACGATGATCCCATCCGGATTCTTCTCTCTGAAGTATTTGGCATAGCCTAACTGCCTGTCGTAGTGGCGCGCTGCCAGGAAGACGTCAGCATCCGAATAACTGTCCGGTATGTCGCTGACGGTAGGCGCGAATATCTCATGCGCCATCGTCACCATCTCGGGCGTCATCACCGGAAATCCCGCTATCAGTTCCCCGCTCTGCTCATCCTCATTAAAGGTTACCTCCCTGCGCTCTCCATTCTCATCGTAGATCATTCCCGCAAACATCATATGACGCATCGGTACATCTTTGATCCCTGTCGTGTCAATTCCCCGCTCTTCCAGCATCCGGATCCATTCCTGCGGAATGTCCGTTCCTTTTCTGGAGACCACTCCTACTTCTCCATCGTGCCAGATTGAGATTCCTGCAGTTCCAAACGCGGCGTTTCCGCCAAAAACATTTAATTTTTTTATGCCCACCGTATTAATGATATTGTCAATACCGAGGCAGCCAACAGCTACATAATCCATATGCCAGCGCTCCTATTCCCCTAATTTTTTCCTTGCTTCTTTTTCCTGCTCGACGGAAAGGTAATATCCGAATAGCTGAAGCGGAACGGCGTATACGAAGTTTGCAAAACACTCTTTTGCTTCCGGCAGTATTACCGCTTCGTCAGCCTCCTGTATCAGTGCTTCTTCGTTGTCTGACGTAAGCACGTAGATGCTTCCTCCCAGTTCCTTTCCTGCCCATATGGTCTCCAGGGCCCTCTGGTCAGAATATCCCGGGGGCGCGATCAGGAACAGCGGATCGCCCTTCTTCAGGGTATTATAGTGATGGAATTCTTCCAGCAGGACCGGCATTGCATAGACCGGCGTCGCTTCCTTGACTTTTGCGGATCCATATTCCGCACATGTGAAGAATGGACCGCCGCCGCAGAAAAAGAACATCTTTTTGCTATATAATCTTTCTGCCATTCCTTTCATCTTTTCTTCCGTCATATGAATGGCCTGTTCCATCAATTCTGGAATCTTGTCAAACTCCTTCTCATAGTAATCCACTTTCTCCGGATCAATTCCCAGCGTTTTCCCCAGTTCTAACCCCAGCCTCACGACAGCTGCCATGGCAGATGTGGATGACTGGGTAGGCCAGCCTTTTCTTGACGCATGAATGATGATGCCAGCCGTGGCGGCCTTCATAAGCGGAGAGTCCGGCGTATTCGACAGCGCAAGCGTCTGTGCCCCGCGCGCCCTGGCCGCCAGCAGAGCCTCGACTACTCTTACAGTCCTGCCGCTGGAAGACAGCGTGATCACCAGCGTCTCTTCATTCACCGCCCCGCTATTATAATAGGCAAAATCCAATGCGTCCTCTTCCTTGCATGGAATGCCCAGCAACGACTCCAGGAAGAACCTGACGCCACGAAGCGCCGCTACCGAATCCCCGCAGCCAATCATATAGATCTGCCGGATCTTCTTCTTTCCCAAAAGCCCTGCCACCTTCCTGATGGCGGCATCTTCCTTGTCTAGCGTCTCGCGTATCTTATCCGGCTGTCCCAGCAATTCCTCATACGTATAGGAATTCCGCTTCAGCCTTCGCTCATCCAGCGGATCATCGCCAGCGACTACTTTCCATGTATTATCCCCTTCTTCTTCGTAAAGATTCCTAAGCAAAGCACGATCTGCTTCGCTAAGAATGGAATCCTCCCTTAATAATGGCGGCATAATCTTACAATTCATATTCTGTTTCTCTCCTTGCTAATGCTTCTATTAGTTGTTCATTGGTTGTGATCTCTTCGCCCAGAGAAAGCTCCCTGGCAAACCTGACTGCATACGGCGTCTTAAGCATCGCCTTCTGAAGCACTTCCTCGTCATGGAATACCTCTTTCGGCGATCCTTCCTTGATAATCTTCTTTTTTGCCATTACGACAATCCTGTCAAAGGTATTGATCGCAAATTCAATATCATGCGTAATGGTGATTACCGTCTTTCCCAGATCCTGCAGGCCGCGGATAATCTTATCCAGGCTCAGAAGCCCCACGCGGTCCTGCCCTGCTGTCGGCTCATCAAAGATATAGACTTCCGGATCAGAAGCAATGACCGCTGCGATGGCCACAAATTTCCTTATGGACAGCGGAAGAGAAAATGGATTCTCATCCTTGGCATCTGCAAGCCCCGTCATCTCAAGCGCCTTGCGGCATCTTGCCTGTACTTCCTCATCCGGCAGCTTCAAGGCTGTCTTCGGGCCAAACTCTACTTCCTCCTGCACGGTCGCATGAAACAGCTGGTCGTCCGGATTCTGGAATACATACCCGACCTCTCTGGATATCTGGGCAGTCGTATAATCCTTCGTATTCTTGTCGCCTACCATGACCGTCCCCTTGGTGGGGCGGCGCATATTATTCATCATTCTTACCGTAGTCGTCTTGCCTGCGCCATTCTGGCCAAGTATGGCTACCCTTTCTCCCTGCCTGATAGAAAGAGAAATATCGGACACGGCTTCATACCCGTTCTTATATGTAAACGATACGTGGTCTAATAAAATATCTCCCATAATATTTCCTCTCTACACATTTCTTAATAGTCTCATTGCCTCATCATAGGTGACCGGAATATTGTCGTAGCATCTCCCTTTTTTCCTCAGCTCATTAAATATGACGCTGATCTGGGGAAGCTGGATGCCATGCTCTTCCAGGCTTCTATCTGCCAGCACCTTTTCCGTAGGCCCTGTTACGATATTCATGCCGTCTTCCAGCACGATGATCTCATCCGCATATTCCGCTAAAAGATCCATCTTGTGCTCTACCAGAAGGATGGTCTTCCCATCCTCCTTGAGCCGCTCGATGATTTTAAATATGCTCTCGGTTCCTTCCGGATCCAGCTGAGACGTAGGCTCATCGATAACCAGTATCTCCGGGTCCAGCACCAGAACGGATGCCAGTGCCACCCTCTGCTGCTGTCCACCGGATAGTTCATAAGGGTTCTTTAGAAGCAGCGCTTCAATATCCGTCTTCTTTGCGATCGCTACAACGCGCTCTTCCATCTCCTCGGGGTCTACGCCCAGGTTTTCAAGCCCATAGGCAATCTCTTCCAGCACGGTCTCTCTTACTCCCGATATCTGGCTGAACGGATTCTGCAGGACATACCCGATCATCCGGGATACCTCGCCTTCCTGGTATTCGTCAATGTCCTTGCCTTTTATCAGAACCTCTCCTTTTAATGTTCCTTTCTCGAATTTGGTGGCAAATCCGCATATCGTCAGGCAAAGAGTCGTCTTGCCCGAGCCGTTTCCCCCCACCATTCCATAGAGTTTTCCTGCTTCCAGGCTTAAGGAAATATCTTTTAGCGCCGGTGCGGAATTTAACGGGTATGTATAGGTTACATTCTTCAGTTCAATTATCTTCTCAGCCATAATATGGTTCCTCCTATCGCACAGACCACTATCACCGCAGTCACGGCCAGCGCCCTCTTTTCATACCCGTTGCGTGTGGCAGGAATCATGATCGTCTTCTGGCATTTTACCGAAAATGCCTTGGATTCCAAAGTCAGGGCCCTCTCCCCCACTTCCAGCATGGCATTTACCACCAGCGGGATTATGATGGGGACAAAGGCTTTCGCCCTTACGAATATATTTCCTTCTGTCTCGACGCCCCTGGCTCTCTGCGCGTCCATGATCTTAAAAGTATTCTGCCTCATTACATCAATCATCTTGAATGTGGAAAGGAATACATAGGCGGCCTTGTGATGCAGCCCGCTTTGCTCCATTGCCGCGCTGATTTCCTGGTAGGTCGATGTCTTGAAAAGCCAGTAAAAAATACCAGCAAAATTCAGGATGTTGAAACTAAGGGTCAATCCTTTATCCAGCCCGCCTCTGTATATGTGCAGGAACTTCCACTGCCACATGAGCACCGGATCAGTCCCTTTGATCAGAAACGCCTGTATCACAAACAGGAAGCAGACCAGAAAACTGACCATCTTTATAAAAGACAAATAATCCTTCAGCTGACCGCTCAATGCAAATATAAGCGGAATGCATAGAGACAGCGGAATCAGCAGCAAAGGCAGTCCGTATATCTGTATCATGTTTGCCAGGACGATGAGTATCACATACATTCCCAGCATCTCGATCTTGCACATCGGATATAATCCGGCTATTTTGTTCTTCTTTTTTTCCATCAATTGTTCTCGGTACATATATCCCTCCATCTGCATTGGCCGCTTTGGAATTACTCTGATTTCTTCTTAGTAAAGTTGGCTCCCAGACTGTACTTAATAAGCGTCCGGTCTGGAATAACCTTGACAACGGCAAAGGCGATAACCATGGCAAGCGCCCGGTCAATAAGGTTGATCCAGAAATCCGTGCCTACAACGGCCGCTATAATATTGGCGCCGGATGCCAGAAGGCCCGCGATCGCAACAGACTGCCCGCCGTTTCCTGATACGCCGCCAAACGCGAAGATGGTGATAGGCGATGCCGTACAGATCGTTACAAGATCCAGGACTAAAACGATAATGATCAGTTTCCACTTCTGTGCAGAAAACCATTTCTTCCTTGCGAACAGGCCGGCTGCTATACCGCAGGCTGCAGATGTAATCGCAAATGGAATCAATGTCGGATTATCGGTGATACCCATACACAGGTTGGTAAGTATTCCTGTCACCGCGGCTGGCCAAGGCCCCGCAAGCATTGCCATCAATACCGTGCCGATAACATCCAGGAAGATAGGCAGCTTTAAAAGCTGCACGATCTGGTCGCCTACCACATTGATCGCTACGCAGATGGGAATCGTCAGAATCGCCACCATTGAAAAGTCTTCCTTGATTGAATAAGTTTTTGTTTTTTTCATATTTTTGCCCTCCTTGCAAAACTTTCCTTTAAGTTGTGTTCATTATATCTTTTCGCCATCATTTTTCAATAAATGCTGGGTATCGTTATGCAATTTGCACACTCTTTTTTCAATTTTTATTATTTTTCTACATTATTTGCAAAAGATAAAAATTAAAGTTTTATAACAAACTTGACATTATAAAGTCTATTTGTTATATTACATATAGAACAACCAGGCAGCGTTGAAAGATGAATGCCTTATCATACACATTGTCCGATCACTTGCCTAAGCCAGTCAGGATTTTCGGCCCATTAGCGCGGTCAGATTTAAAGGAGGTGGTCTTTAATGGGAACTAAAAGAGATTATTATGAGATATTAGGAATAGAAAAGAATGCAGATGCGGGAAAGATCAAGTCCGCATACCGAAAATTGGCAAAGAAATATCACCCTGACACGAATTCCGGGGATGCTGTGGCAGAGCAGAAGTTTAAAGAGGTCACAGAAGCATATAACGTCCTGAGCGACCCGGAAAAGAAGAAACTGTATGATCAGTTCGGCCATGCCGGCCCAGATGGCGGTCCGGCCAATTCCGGCTTCTATCAAGGCCCGGATGGCAGTTACCGGGAATACCACTATCAAAGCGGGGATATGGATGACCTCTTCGGCGATATCTTTGGCGACCTCTTCAGAGGCCGGCAGTCAGGCAGTTTCCGCCAGGGGGGATTCCGCCAGGAGGCATTCCGGCAAAAAGGCGGCAATCTCCATGCCGATATCTCCGTCACCTTCGAAGAGGCAGCCTTTGGCTGCGATAAGGTTATCACCCTTTCAAGCCCTGAGAACGGCCAGCCGCCCCAGACTCTCAAGGTCCGCATCCCTGCCGGGATAGACAGCGGAAAGAGCATACGGCTGCGTGGCAAAGGAATGCCGGGAAGCAACGGCGGCGAGCCCGGCGATCTGCTTCTAAAAGTATCCGTTTTAAAGAAGCCCGGCTTCGAGCGCAAGGGACTGGATCTCTACGCCACCGCGGACATTCCTTTTACAGTCGCCGCGCTTGGCGGGGAGGCTTACGTACAGACCCTTGCGGGAAACGTTCTCTGCAAGATCCAGCCAGGCACCCAGTCAGGCACGAAGATCCGGCTCAGGGGCAAGGGCATTGTGTCCATGAAGGATGCTTCCGTTCACGGCGATCAATATGTCACCATACGGATACAGGTTCCAAGGAATCTAAGTCCTGAAGCGAAAAAAAGGCTGCGGGAATTCGATGCAGCCTATAACGGAACTTCCTCCGACAACGGCCGGCATGCTACAAGTTCCAATTAATATATGAATAAATGGCATGATGCCTCAGGCAGGACGATACCTGTGATCGTCCGCCTAATAGCATCATGCCATAATTATTCTGTCTCCCTTTGAGCCGAGAACGCCAAGTGGGGCATATACTTATTGTAATAGTGCTTTACGCACTTTCCCGCAACCGTCATTTTATTCCGCTTTGCGACATTCTGGGACGCGATATTGTTGTCGCGAATAATCGAATACACTTCTTTGGCCCCCAATACTTCAAACGCATATTCCTTACATGCAATTGCAGCCTCAGTCGCATAGCCCTTATGCCAGAAATCCTTCGCCAGAAGGTATCCCACCTCAAGCACCTGCTCCCCATTCAGATCCTGCCTTGTCAGGCCGCACTGGCCTATCAACTCTCCGGTCTCTTCCAGCACCACTGCCCACAGGCCAAATCCATCATTTTCATACCGCTCTAGCTGCAATTCCAGCCACTCCCAGGCCTCCTTGTCATCAAACGCATGCTCATACGCATACATGACTTCTTCATCCTTTAGCATCCTGCACAGCGCCTCGTAGTCCTCCCGGCGTATCTCGCGCAGATAGAGCCTTTCTGTTTTCAATATGGCCTCAATCGGAGAATAGATTGCATCGCACTGGTTTAAAAAGGCCCAGTAGCAATCGCCGTAGGACCAGTGCCACCATTCCGTAGGATAATTTGCAAATCCGACCTTTTCCATAATGTCGATCAATATCTTCCGATTGCTTCGCGCCTCATCGCTAATATAGTCTGAATATAGATAGGTACGGTTCTCCGGCTCAAGCGGAACCGCGTTGTATGCCGTCCCCATATCCTGTTCCTTTCCATCCTTTAGAAGCGTTAGATCAATGGCCCCGCCGGTGGGGTGTCCGGCAACCTTCACCGGCGCCACAAACTGGCAAGTCGTCTTATATATCTCCTCATCGCTTCTGTCAGGATACATCTTCTGATAATCCTGATAGACCATTTCAAAACTCTTCTTCTGCTGGGACAGCGGTCTGTAGGCTTCTTTAATCAGTATCTGATAGCCCGCCGGCAGATATCCTGCGGCCTCCTTTAGCATTTCTGCCACGGAACGCCTTGCATGACAGAAAAAATCGGACTGGTTCATGATCTGGCTTTTGCTTTCATCAACCAATATGTCCTGATGGATGCCCTTAAGAGATACTAGTTCTTCCTGGTTTTCTCTGACTGCTATGTTAGAGATCCGTTCATCATTTAATAATACCACTTCTCTATCCTCCATTCTCCTTCGTTTCATCCATTATACACTGTATTCGGCAATTAAGGAAGAAAATCAAAAGCTTCTGATATTCTAAGCGGTATCAGCCGCATCTGATTCCCTATCAGCCGTCAGGCGTCAAGAAGAAATAATCCTGGCAAGGATAGAGAAGAACTTCTGGAAACGCTATCCAAGACGGCAAAATAGCAATTTTCCTTAACTGAAAAAGCATTTTTTGATTCTCTATTATAAATTTTTCGAATTCCTGCACGCTGCCATGCTTATCCGCGTACACCATCTGACACGCGCTTTTATGATCCGGAGCCTCCCGCTTCCCCCTATCCGCTGCCTGGCCGCTGCAAGCGCCAAGCAAGAGAAATATTACCAGGATCATGCAAATATTCTTGATCATTCTCGCCCACTCCTCCTTAGTTCTCATATCCGTCTGCATTTTACATACAATATAGCATCTTTTAAACCGGTTGTCAATTTATACCATCATTTTGATAATGCAATATCATTGAGATTATTTTACCATAATATAAATAAAAAGGAGCATTCGATGATGATTGCAGATAAGATCAAACAATTGAGAACGTCACGGAATATGACCCAGAGCGATCTGGCCAAAAAATTAAATATAACCAGAAGCAGCGTCAATGCGTGGGAAATGGGACTGTCTACCCCTTCTACCGCTTATCTGGCGGAACTTTCACAGTTGTTCCACGTCTCAACCGATTACTTATTAGGGCTTTCCGGCAATGCTACCTTGGACATCTCGAACCTCTCGGAAAAAGAGGTTCAGATTGTCTACGACCTGGTACAGTACTTCCGAGACAAGAAATAAACGGAACGGGTTCCCAAAAAGTCGGGCAATTTCACACTTTCTTCCGTGTCAGGCAAACCCCAGCGATTGCTCCAATCAAGGCAAACGGCGCGATTCTAACGAACAGCCACTCAAATGCGTGGAACGCTGCTCCGGCAACCGCGGTTTCGGGGTCGCGATAATCCCAGCCCAAATAAGAACTATTTAATACTATTAGGACCGCAAAAATCGCCACTATAGCCGCACACAACGAGATAAAAAGCCAATGTAACGCTTTTTGACTCATTGCTTTCCTATGCGCAAGCTGCAGGTTTATGACTTCAAGTTTCTCGGAAATTGCTTTTAAGTCCTCAGCCTTCGTCTCGGCAATGGTTTCTCCAAGCAGTATGCTTACAGGTGTTCCAAATACCTCTGATATGGAAATCAGCATATCGGCATCTGGAACCGACAAGCCTTGTTCCCATTTAGAGATTGTTTGTCTCACCACATTCAGCTTGATTGCAAGTTCCTCTTGCGAGAGCCCTTTGGATTTTCTGATTGCTTTGATGTTTTCGTTTAGCATCAGGGACGACCTCCTTTCACCGCCATTATACGGTGGAAAGCCCGTTGCGGCAAGCAACGCAGATTAACCTTTCACTATGTTGTTTCATTCTTCTCCTTAAAGTATTTCGGATATCCGTGAATCAATCTCCAAAAATAAAATGGAACGCATAATTAATAGCGTTCCATAAACAATAAACATTATTTTTTAATAATCTTTTCAAAGGCGATCCTCAGATCCCCCTTTTCACTGCCTTCTGCCAGAACTATCGTCCCGCATTGCTGGAATCCCGCCTTCTTCAAAGCCTTCTGCATCGGAATATTCCCTGGATGGGTATCTATACGCATAGAAGGAAAGCCTGATTCCCTTGCCTTCTCACAGCCATACGCAAAGAGCCTTCCTGCAACGCCCCGCCCCTTGCACGCATCCGCGACGCAGACGCGGTGCATGGATGCATACGCTCCGTCTGTAAGCCATTTCCCGTCGATCTCATAGTAGGAAGCATCCGGAATCTCCTGGTAGGCAAATGCGCCCAGAACCTTTCCTTCATCCGTAAGTATATAGCTTCTTCCTATCTCGATGTCTTCTTCCCATATCTCTCTTGATGGATATCCTTTCTGCCACTGGTCAATTCCGATACGCCGAAGCTGCGCTTTGGCCTGTTCTGTAATCTCGCAGATGCTGTCCAGATATTTGCTGGTCGCCACTTCAAACTTCATACCCTTATGATCTCCTTCATGTATAATAAGCATAAGTCTAATATATCATCATTTTCTCTTTCGTCAAGCGCCAGCCTCAAAAAGCATACCGTTTCATTTGATCGTATCAAACTTTGGAATCTTAAGTATCGGAACAGAGATTTCCTCCGTCCTTTCCTTCTCAGAGCCAGCCTCTGCCGTTACGGTATTGCTGTAGTTCGCACGGAACGTGCCATCCTTGCTGTCAAAATAATTATCAAAGTAATTCCAGGCCACGCCTCCGTCAACAGCGGCAGGCTCGCACATCAGGGCTGCAAAGGAGCCGAAGCGCTGAGCCGTCGATATCACATAGGTACCGGCAGGAATCACAATGGACTTATCCCCATTCGCCCACTCGCCTGTTACAAGCGTCTGATAATGCCCTTCATACTCGTCGCGGGCCGTACCGTCAATCACAGCGCCGCCGCTTGTATAAGACTGGATATTATAGTGCAGATAGTCTTCCGCATTCAAAGTAATATCTTCCTTTAGCTCGGTCATTTCCACGCCGTGGAATTTCATAAGATCGGCAAACTCCTTACAATCATTGTCAATCAAATAGTAAGCGCCCATAGTTTCCACATCCGTTGGTACGAATGTGCCCCAGTACTCCGTCTCATAGTCAACAGGCTTTCCATATTCGATATCGTATGGATCGCCTTCTTCATCATATAGCCTGGTTCCTATAACCTGCCCTTCTTCATCCGTCTCGTACGACAGAACGGTAAGCTTGTCTTTCCCTTCAAAAGGCATTGGCGTCATCTCAGAATTCAAGGCTACGATATCGCGCTCGGGATCAATGCCATTCTTAGCGCGGTCCTTAGAACGCGCGTCTGCCGCGGCGATCATTTCCTTAATCTCATCCTTATCTTTTGCAACCACCTTCAGCGCGCCGTAGATGCACTCATACTGTGTTTCCACGCGCACAGGGAATTTGTCATAGGAATATACCTCCAAAAGCAGGGCAAGACGGTTGCGCAGGCCCGCATAATTGGTAGTATATCTGGCATAATCTTCAAAGGTACGCCAGCCTTCATCTACGATTCCGCTGTAATAGTATCCCCAGTTTCCGTAAGGAACAGCTACTTTATCCTTGGATTCCAGATAAGAGCCTTTGCGCAGGGCACGGGAACAGAATACATCCCGGTTATACTCCAGAAGTTCCGGATCGGTACCTGCATTCAGCCCCCAGTTATATGTTACTGCATGGCGCATATAAGAGCCATCCGTAGCATGGGCATCAATAAAAAGTATCGGATTCCAGTCATTCATCAGCTGGACAATAGTCCGTCCGCAGGCAGTTTCCAGTTTCGTCATATCACGGTTCACATTCAGTCCGTTTCCCTCTGTACGGGTTCCTACCATTTTAGGAGTAAACTGAGTCTCAATTCGATTCTTTCCCAGATCATCATTGCCATCCGGGTTACTGTTCGGAACAATCACAACGACCAGATCTTTCAAGAGGTCATCATGTTTGCCCTGAGCCACTTCCCGGGCAAATATCATCATCGCCTCTTTGCCTTCCACCTCGCCGGAATGAATATTACAGTTAACATAGACCACCCCTTTGTCCTCATCGACCTCATCCGGTCCTTTGGGTGCCTTATCACTGATAATCATATACGGAATCGGCGTGCCCGCTTCCGTCTTAAATGTTGTATCATCCAGAATGATACGGCCGCCGCTGTTATCAGCAACGGTCTTGCAATACTCCAGAACCTCTTTGGAGGAAGTCGTTCTTTCCCACTCGCTTTCTTCAGCCGGCGTCTTCAATTCTTCTAATTTCACTGTCTTGTCAGCAGAATCCTCCTTTTTCTGCGTCGAACAGGCTGCGAGAAATACGCCCATAGCCATCACCAGAATTATTGATATTATTTTTTTCATACTTTTCCCTTTCATTCTTCCCGTTCCCGACGGAAAAAACGGCACCCCTGATAGTGGACGCTGGTCAGATAACTCATTCTTTGCACCTGCAGCAATCCTTCTGCCGTAATTATCGTCTCGTTGCCATCGGTAACCAATGAGATGAATTTCTCATTACTTTCTAAAAATGCAAAAAACTTTCGGTGTGCTTCTTTAATCTTGGGTCTGTATTCTTCTTGAATGACATAGAGGCATAGCCCCATGTCTACCTGCAGCTCCTCCTTTCCCTTTGTCAGTTCGCTTTCCTTCGTCAGAATAAAGTCATCCTCCATCCTGACAAATTCACCTGCATTCCATTCCTCCAAGTCCGTAATCCGGTTGGTCAGCATCAGCAGGACAATCTCCCTGTATACATTCGTGCGCCTCTCTTTTCCGGTAACTCCAAAAAAAATCTTCACAGGTCCCAGCCATTTCTGTTCCAGCGCGCTGATGTAAGAATAGTAACAGTCAAGCCACGCCTTCTGCGCATCCTCCAGAGCTCTCCTTTCTGCATCCGGCAGGCTGTTAAGGCAAGCGCTGTACGCATATACCAATCGAGCCTCCAGATCTGTCTTGCACGCAAGAAATTCTTCCTCAGTCATGTGAAATGTTTCTGTTTCATCTGCCTGGGTATCATAAAAAACCGCCGCTGCTGCCCAATTCTGCGTTACATTCTTTCCCTCTTTTGCAAAAACTATCTCCGCTTGCTCCATGGCCAGAACCATTGCCAAAAACAGAGTTAGTATTATGCTAATTAACCACCTTCTTTTTTTGATAAACTTTTCTCTCTTCATTGTTACTTATCACTCATTTCATATATTGTTCTGATTTTTTGAACTTTATATTCTATTTTAATTGTTTATTTTCTTAATATTTTATTATTGTCTGACACTTTGATTTTACCATATTGTGGATTTTTTGTCAATCATGCTTGTCACTACTTATGCGACTGGTTATAGGAATGCAGGCTGTAGCTGACGGCAAGCAGTGCCAGCAGCGGACCATAGCCAATACCAAAAAAGTATCCTATAAAGAATAGTGCTATAATAAATAAAAGCATATAGTATTTTTTCAGAAATTTTTTCATGACTCATTCTCCTTTCGTCAAACCTTACTCTTCACTTAGTTTATAGTTCATTACCAGGTCCGTATTTTCCGTTCCCCAAGTCTCATAATAGTCGCCTTCCGCGAAGCATTCAAACTCATCTACCGCATTCGTTTTCTCTAGTTCTGCTATACATTCCTCGACATCGATTCCTGCCTTCTGCGACAGGGTAAACGCTTTCTGAAGCTTCCCGTTTTTCAGATATTCTATGACTGCTTTTCTTTCAATCTCTTCCGGCGCCTTCCTGGTTTCCTGCCCTTTTTTCCAGATCGTCAGCTTATCCTTGTCATTTTTTCCGATCACCTCGATTCTGGGGCATCGATATAGATACTCCTTTCCGGTCTTACTGGATATTTCTGTCTCCTCAGTCGAAAATACAAAGGTAACCTCCCGATATCCCAGAGCGCCCCATATGAAATTACGCGTATAGCTGATTCTCTGGGCATAGGTCAGATCCGCGTCTTCTGTATTTCGTTCGATCAAATGCTTTATCTCTGTGATCGACGACTCCGTAAGCTTTTCACTGGATTTTAAGGTACAGTAGATATCCCCGTTGGACAGCTGGTATAATTCTTCTACTTGCAGGCTGCTTGCAGGAACCTTTCTCAAATAATCGATGACGCCATGGGTGTCTGTCAGATATCCAAAAATGATGTCCGATATCACCGCCACAAACAGTACTAGCGCTACAATACAAGCCTTTTTAAAAGAGACTCCCGGCTTGGACGCCCTCTTCATGATTCTGATTGCTTCGGCTTCCTGCTCTTCTTCTGATTTCTCCTTAATATCCTCGATGTCAGGCAGTTCTTTGGCGTGTTCATATATCCTTCTGCACTCCTCGCAAGTGCGGATATGCTCCTCCACCATCTTCTTGCTTTCTTCCTTTAGTACATCGTCTTCATAGAGCACTAAGAGGTCCTGAACAACTGCGCATATCTTTTTATCCATTTATGATCCCTCCTTCATCAATTCCCTGATTTTTAACTTTGCCCGATGATATGTGACTCTGGCCCATCCCTCTTTCCGATCGAATATCTCGCCAATCTCCTTAAACGACAGATCGCCGATCGCCCTCAAGGTAAAGACCTCTTTGTAGGGTTCTTCCAGGGAATGAAGCAGCCTGTATATGGAAAGTTTCTGCTCCTTTTTTATATAGATGGCTTCCGCATTTTCGTGCTCCATGCTTTTGCTCATCTGGTCAGATGTCAGAATGTCCTGGCTTACCTCGTTTTCAGCATAAACTTTCTGCTTATCCACATAGGACAGATAGGTGTTCTTCGCAATCTGGCATAGCCACGTCTTCAGGGAACTTTCCCCTTTGAACTTGCGTATGCCTTTCAGCGCCCGGTAGAATGTTTCCTGCGTCAGTTCATCCGCTACCTGCGGATTCCTGCTCATGGATAGCAAGAAACAATATACATCATGATGGTAATGCTTATATACATCCTCGAACTGCAAGAACTCATTCCCCCTTTCCATACATGCATTAGACATTGAGATCTTAGATTCGTTACAAATTTTGCAAATCTTTTTATTTCTTTTTTATATCCAAAAAAAGAGACTGCCCTCTTAGCAATCTCTTTCTACAGCCAGGTATATTATAACCGTTTTAATTGCCGCGTAATGATCAGGTAAAGGATCGTCGCGCTTCCCATCACTGCCACGCATAAGATCGTCCCCCACGCCGGTACATGCATCTCCAGCTGGGTTCTTAGAAAAACAGAGATTAGAAGGAATATCCCTCCAATTAATTCTATAAAGCCAAATACTTTTTTTCGAAGCCCCAAAAGCGTCTTTTTCCTGGCATATCCCTGCCCGTGCCAGTATGGTAGTTTCAAATCCGGATTATCGATATCTTCATCCGAAATAAGATCATCCAGCGTTCTGCCAAATTCCATTGCCAGTTTCTTCGCCATGATCAGATCCGGACACCTCGCTCCACTTTCCCATCGGCAGACGGTCTGCCGGGAAACGTACAGCCTATCGGCAAGCTGCTGCTGCGTAAGATTATTTTCCTCTCTTAATTTCTTAATGTTCTCGCCCAATGCCATATTGTCTCAACCTCCTGTCACCTTCAACAATAAAGCATCCTTTCCCATTTGAAAAGAACTATTTGCGTCTTATATGTTTCCGCTCTGGTAACAGCCGGATTAGCGGCAGATACCCACGCCTCTTGCCTCCTTGCCTTGCCCGCTCTAAAATATGCCATGGTTATATTTGATCTGTGCGGAAACCATCATAATCAGGCCGCCTATGAAACAGATTCCAAAGGCAATCCACCCATACCCTGTATGCGTTATCTGATTTATCACACCAGTCAGGCATATGCCCGCTCCCATGACCAGCATTGCCTTGCCCATTTTCTCTGTGTAGGGCTTCCGGTCTTCTTTCTTTACTTTTGTGTAGTGGTAGTCATGAATCAAGGTTATCTGTTCCTTGATCCATATTCTGTAACCCATCCATAGAAACAGGCCTCCGACAGCCAGCAGCAAAATTAATTCAAACATGCTATCATCTTCACCTCTCATCATTTCCATTCTACCACAACCAATAGAAATTCCGATATAAATTGGGGAAAATTTATTCCTCAGCCTGCTTCACTTCCATAGAATCATCCAGATGCCGGATCAGCTGGAATCCCTCTTCCACCGCCTGCATGATCTGTCCCCCGCCATTATAGTCGCCAATGCCAAACACTTTATATGGCTTATTTGTAAGGGCATCTTTCAGAGACTGCTCTGCCTTGTAGCCCACAGCGATAATGACATGATCGCACGGAATCTCTCTTTCCCCCTCCGAGCCTTCCACTTTCACGCCATCCTCTGTAATTTCCAGAAGTTTCGTCTTTACCAGGCACTTGGCGCCGGAATTTGCGATCGCGGACGTAAGTGCAATTCTCGTATTATTCGGCATAGGCGCTGCGAGAATACGGTCGAGGAATTCTACGATGGTAACATGCTTTCCCTGATTCGTCAGATCAAGAGCCGCCTCGCATCCTACGTGGCCTCCGCCCAGGATTACTATGTCCTGCCCGGTTGGCACATTCTTCGCAAGAAGGTCAAACGCCGGTATCACCTTCTTATTCCCAATGCCAGGTATCGGCGGTATTGCGGCCTTCGCGCCGGCAGCAAGGATCACGATATCCGCGCCGAACGCGTCGATATTTTCCGGCGTTGCCTCCTTAAAACGCACCTTCACGCCACTCTGGTATACATCGGCGATCAGATGATCAATATAGCGCCGAACGTCAAACTTAAAGTCAGGGCCCGCCGCCGCATTTGCCAGGCCTCCCAATTGAAACTCTTTTTCCCAGAGGGTTACATCGTGTCCTTGCTTCGCGGCCAGAGCAGCCGTATACAGGCCTCCCGGGCCTCCGCCGACTACAAGGATTTTCCGCAGTTTTTCCGGTACTTTCAACTGGTACTCTTTCTCATGGAAAAGCACAGGATTCACGCTGCATTTTACCGAAAATACGCATTCATTGCAGCAGATGCAGTAATTGATGTCCTGATAGCGTCCTTCTTTTACTTTTTCGGGCCAGTATGGATCCGCCAGCGACTGATGCCCCAGCGCAACGAGTTCCGCCGTGCCGGACTCGACCACCTGCCTTGCCACATTCGGATTGTTCAGTTTTCCCTGAACAAGGAAGGGAAGCCTGATTCCCTCTTTACGCAGACGCTCGGCCACAAAAAGCTGGCTTCCTTCTCTGTCATATGCGCTGGGAACCGCCTGATTCCATACTTCATAGCAGCCACAGTCCAGATGCATGTAGATAAATCCCATGCCATCCATAATCTTTGCTATTTCGATTCCTTCATCTTCGAAGGTGCGCCCGTCCGGGACGGTATGTACCGGCGTATATTTTACGGATATTGGAAACTCGGGCCCCACGCCCTTACGGACTGCTTCTACAAACTCACGGAAGAAGCGAAGCCTGTTCTCCAGGCTTCCGCCATATTCATCGGTTCTATGATTCCACATTTTTGACATAAACTGATCGATCAGATAGCCTCCATAGGAATGGATCTCAATAATATCCACGCCAGCATCCGCCGCATATCCTGCGCTTCTTTCTGCCTCCTGCATGATTCCTTTGATTTCCTCTACCGTCAAAGCATGGCATCTATGATCCGGCGCCGCGAAGACCGTATTTTCACTGGAAGATATATGATTCGTAACGCCTGGAGGACCTGCATGAACCCTGCCATATCCCGGGCTCAGCTGAATCGCTACCTTCGCGCCATACTTGTGGGCCTCATCCACAAATTTCTTAAGCCTCATCCTATGAGACGGCGTTGTAAGATGCCCGCCGGAATAAAGGGGGCTCTCCCAGTTATCGGTGATCGTCACCGCCGCAGGATAAATAAGTCCAAATCCACCTTTCGCACGCTCGACCAGATAGTCTGCCTGCTGCTTTGACATGCCGCCGTCCGTATCACGTACGACGCCCATAGGCGCAACTACCAGCCGGTTCTTAAGCGTTACGCCGCCAATCGTTACTTCATCAAATAAATTCATGTTATCCACCTCTCTATTAAAACTCTACTCACATCAGAATTGTTAAATAAAATATTAACATATAGAAATAGGTCATCATGAGCAGTGATACGTTCTTTATTCCGCCTAAACATTCATATTTCTTGTCTTTCGTTTCATATTGATGTACATTTTTCCTCATATCATTCCTATATCTGAAATATCAAGCGCGGATTTCCTTGCGGGACAGGCCTGAAAATGGTACTATGTAAGCAACACAAACGGAGATGAAAATCATGATAACAACACCTTTACTGCCAAGGCCTGTTTCGCTATTTACAGATCATATCGAGGCAAAGTTTGGCAAGATACAACATTATACCTTTTCGGAAGATAGTCCCAGATTCTGGGAAGATGAATCCGTCGTCCTTTTTATCAAATCCGGCAGCGGACGCATTGATATCAATGGCAAGATGTACCCTTTGTCCTGCGGGAGCATCTGCATGCTACATGAAATACATATTTTCCGCATATTGCCGGATCTGGGGCATCCTTTGGAAATGGACGCGATCATCCTGATTACATGCGAAAATGGATATATGGATATCATTTCTCAAAAGACGCCGGAACGCTCTGCTTTGATCTATAATCTTTGTCCATGCAAACAGTTAAGCAGCGAACTTTATGACGAGGTTCAGACGATATTCGAAAGTTACCGGAGAGAAAGCGAGAGCGCTCTTCCCTTCCGTCATTACTTGCAGCTGTGCCTGCGTCAGGAACTTCTTTATCTCTACTATTTTTATGTTCCGCCTGTAAAATCGGATCTTTCCGCGCATTTGGATGACGGACGTATTCTAGGCGCACGCGTGCTGACGCACCTGTTTAGCCATAGTTCTACCATTGACAGTGCTGCTTCTGTTGCCAGACGCTTTTCCGTCAGCCACCAGTATTTGTATATTGAATTGCAGAAATTCTGCGGGGAAAGTTTTCAGAACGTCCTGCACCGCGCAAAGATTTCTACTGCCTGTACCATTTTCCTTCGGAATCTCACCATAAAAGAGATCGCCAAATATTCCGGGTTTGCAAGCCTGAGCAGTTTTTATCGGACCTTTGAAAGTCAAAAAAAATGTACTCCCGAAGAGAACAAACGGAAATTATCCGTCTTGTGCAATTGCAGTATCCAGACAACCAACCAGACACTAGTAGAGATCAGCCGATATGTATGTGAAAATTTCCAGTCTCCCATCACCGTGAAGAGTTGTGCGGAAGCGCTTTTTCTTCCGGTCTCGGCAATTGAGAACTCGATCCGCTGCTTTCATGGCAATACCGTATCATTTAATAAATACGTGAGGTCTTTCCGGATGAGATATGCAGAAAGTCTTTTGACGGTAAGCGATATGCATGTATGCGATGTGGCAATAGAAGCCGGCTTCAATTCTCCCCACACATTCACCAGATTCTTCAAGCAGCTTTACGGGGTCACTCCCTCTCAATATCGAAAGGAGGCAAAGGAACATGCCCCAGAATAAACCAGGCAACTACGAGCATCCGCTCTGGGCAAGCCGTAATTTCATACGTCCGCAGTACCTGCCGGAAGCGGCGAATATCCGGCATAAGACAATGGCATATCCCAGCAGCTATGAGAATTATCATGGCATCACTATGATCTATGTTTTGGACGGATGCGGGCAGATCAAGGTCAACAATCAGGCTATGCCTCTTAACAAGGGGAATTGCTATCTGATACATCTTTATGCGTTTTTTTGCATTGAGCCGTCTGACGGTTCTGTTTTGGAATTATACCAATGTTCCATTCCGTGCACGACCTACCATTTCATGCTGACGATCCCCGGCGCCGATTTCAAATACGTAGACTGGACGGATGCATCCTGTATGTGCCATTTCCCCGAAAGCCAGCAGGAAATGGTGGCGACTCTGCTAAATAAGATGGAGATCTACGCAAAGCCTCAGCTGCAGAGCATCCTGCTCTTTGAATTCTTTGGGCTGTTTAACCGCTGTCTTTTACAGAAATAAAGCAGAAAAAACGGGACTATCCTTTTCCTGATAGTCCCGTTCTCTTATTAAAATTTTTCTTTGCCTATATGCAAAGTTCGTATTCGATTAGTAAAGCTTAGCGCCTGCCGGGATGTGGTCGTCCACCATCAGAAGGTGAAGTTTTTCTTCCCCGCTTTCGTTGTGTACGGCGCTGATGATCATACCGCAGGAATCGATTCCCATCATCGGCCTTGGTGGAAGATTGGTGATAGCGATCAGCGTCTTGCCAGCCAGTTCCTCTGGCTCGTAATACTCGTGGATTCCGCTTAAGATCACACGTTCTTCTTCTGTTCCATCATCCAGGACGAATTTCAGAAGTTTCTTGCTCTTTGGCACTGCCGTACATTCTTTTACTTTCACAGCCCTGAAATCAGACTTGCTGAAAGTTTCAAAGTCTACAAAGTCCTTGAACAGCGGCTCGATCTCCACGTTGGAAAAATCAATTTTCTCAGGTGCTTTTTCCACTGTCTTTTCTGCTTTCTTGGAAGCATCGCTGCCACCGAGAGATTTCATGGTCGGGAATAGCAGCACGTCTCTGATGGCCGCTGAATCTGTCATCAGCATGCACATCCTGTCGATGCCGAATCCTATGCCGCCTGTCGGAGGCATGCCGATCTCCAGCGCATTCAGGAAGTCTTCGTCCGTCGTGTTGGCTTCTTCATCGCCTTGCGCCAGCAGTTCTTCCTGCGCCTTGAAGCGTTCTCTCTGATCGATCGGGTCATTGAGCTCTGAGTAAGCATTTGCCATCTCCCAGCCATTCATGAAGAATTCGAAACGCTCTACATAGTTCGGATCTTCCGGCTTTTTCTTGGTGAGCGGGGAGATCTCGATTGGATGGTCCATAACGAATGTCGGCTGAATCAGGTGCTCTTCCGCGAACTCTTCAAAGAAGAGGCTTAGGATGTCGCCCTTCTTATGCCTGTCCTCATACTCCACATGATGCTTGTCTGCCAGCGCTCTTGCTTCTTCCAATGTGCTGACTTCATTCCAGTCAACGCCTGCATATTTCTTAACCGCATCTATCATCGTAATTCTCTCGAATGGCTTTCCGAGATCCATCTCTACGCCATTGTAGGTGATGACGGTGGTTCCTAAGACCTCCTGCGCCACATGGCGGTACAGGTTCTCTGTCAGATCCATCATTCCATTATAATCGGTATATGCCTGGTACAGCTCCATCAATGTAAATTCCGGATTATGCCTGGTATCCAATCCTTCATTACGGAACACGCGGCCAATTTCATACACTCTCTCAAGCCCGCCTACGATCAGCCTCTTCAGGTATAACTCTAAAGAAATGCGAAGCTTGAAATCTTCGTCCAGCGCATTGAAGTGCGTTTCGAACGGTCTTGCTGCCGCACCGCCCGCGTTGCTTACCAACATCGGGGTCTCTACTTCCAGGAAGCCCTGTCCATCCAGATATCTGCGGATCGCGCTTACGATTCTGGAACGCTTGATAAACGTATCTCTTGATTCCGTATTCATAATCAGGTCTACATATCTCTGACGATAGCGCATATCCGTATTCGTCAGGCCATGATATTTCTCCGGAAGAATCTGAAGGCTCTTGGACAACAGGTTTACAGCAGACGCGTGAATCGAGATCTCTCCAGTCTTCGTCTTGAACACTTCTCCTTCAATTCCTACGATATCGCCGATATCCAATTTCTTGAAGTCTTTATATGAATCCTCCCCAACGCTGTCTCTTGCAACATAAGACTGGATATTTCCGCTCTGGTCAAGGATATTGCAGAAAGAAGCCTTGCCCATCACGCGCTTCTGCATGATACGTCCGGCTACGGATACCTGCTTTCCTTCCATCGTCTCATAGTTATCTTTAATCTCTGCTGCGTGAGCGGTCACGTCATACTTTGTAATCAGGAATGGATCTTTTCCATTTGCCTGAAGATCTGCCAATTTCTCACGACGGACCTTTCTTAACTGGTTTAAATCTGGTTCCTGTACTTTCTTCTCCTGTTCAGCCACGTTACCTTCTCCTTCCATCTGTATCTATTATAAGGAACGGCTAATGTCTAATACTTCATATTCCATTACGCCGGCCTGGGTCTCTACTTCCACGGTATCTCCAACTTTGCAGCCAATCAGTGCCTGGCCTACCGGAGATTCATTGGATATCTTGCCTTCCAGGCTGTTTGCCTCTGTGGAGCCCACAATCTTAAATTCCATCTCTTCGTCAAATGTCTTGTCAAACACTTTGACCGTGCATCCAACATTGATTTTATCGTAATCTACTTCGTCTTCTACAACTACTTCTGCATTCTTAAGGATGCCTTCCAGTTCCTCAATACGCGCCTCGATATCGCGCTGCTCGTCTTTTGCCGCATCATACTCTGCGTTCTCGGACAAATCTCCTTGTTCCCTGGCTTCCTTAATCTTCTGGGCAACTTCCTTACGCTTTACTACCTTTAAGTTTTCCAGTTCGTCTTCCAGCGCCTTTAAGCCTGCATAAGTAAGTAATCTTTTCTTTGCTTCCATGTGTCTCGTTTCCTTTCTTTCTCATACTTTCTTCCGTTGCCATTTATTAAAATACGTTCTAAAATGTAAAATCCCTTGCTCTGTCTATCCGTAAAATAAAGACACTTTCACAATTCCATTATTATACATAAAGCCGGCGGTCATGTCAACATTTTTCACTGCGGGATTCTGCATTGGTTAAGTATATGTAGGACAGGTCTTTTTTATTATCCAAATCCTATCGGATTCTGGCATTTAAAAGTTCTTCCAATTCCTCATATGACTCTGCCTTATTAATCTCATCCCTCAGTTTTGCCGAGCCCGCCATTCCTTTTGTATACCATGCTACATGTTTTCTCATCTCGCGGATCCCCAGGTAGTTTCCTTTGAACTCGATCTGCAGCCTTGCATGGCGGAGCATAGTGTCCTTAATCTCCTGCTTGGAAGGCCTGGGCGGAAGCGCGCCTGTTCTTTCATATCCCACAAGTTCCCGGAATATCCACGGGTTGCCCTGCGCGCCTCTTCCGATCATCACGCCGTCGCATCCGGTCTGCTCCCGCATTGCCAGAGCCCTTTCTCCGGAAGTCACATCCCCGTTGCCGATCACCGGGATGGAGACGGCCTCCTTCACCTGCCGGATGATCTCCCAGTCGGCCTTGCCGGAATAATATTCCTCCCTGGTCCTCCCATGGACTGCCACTGCCGCGCCGCCTGCCTCCTCGATGACGCGGGCGATCTCCACCGCGTTAATGCAGGAATCATCAAATCCCTTCCGAATCTTTACCGTCACCGGCTTGCGGATGGCCTTCGCGGTCTGGGAGACGATGTCATATACCAATCTCGGATTCTTCATAAGCGCGGAGCCTTCCCCGTTCTTTACCACCTTCGGAACCGGACATCCCATATTGATGTCCAGTATCTGGAAGGGAAGTTCCTCAATCTGCTTCGCCATCTCGCTGATGATATAGGGATCGGACCCGAAAAGCTGGAGAGATACGGGATACTCCTTCGGGTGAATGGAGAGCAGCGCTTTTGTATTCTTGTTCTTATACTGCAGCGCCTTGGCGCTGATCATCTCCATACACAGAAGCCCGGCTCCCTGCTCCTTGCACAGCAGGCGAAACGGCAGGTCGGTCACTCCCGCCATGGGAGCCAGAATATATGGATTTTCCAGTTTCACATTACCTATGTTCAATTTTGCACACCCCTTGAGTCAATTTTACACACCAGTTTTGCAAGTTGACACGTAACATTTTTGCGATGAGCACGTAACACTTTTGAAAAGTGTTACGTGCTCATCGCAAAAATGTTACGTGTCAACTTACCTACCGCCGGTTCTTTTCATAAATAATCCGCAGGCCTTTCAGCGTCAGCTGAGAGTCATACACATCAATCACATTCGTCTCCGGCGCTATGATCTTGCCAAGACCTCCTGTCGCAACCACCTTTGCCTCCGGATAGCCGGATTCTTTCTTCATGCGGTTGATGATGTACTCTGTCTGTCCGATCTGCCCGTAGACCAGCCCGGCCTGCATGCTGGAGATGGTCTCTTTGGCAAGGATGGACTCCGGCTTCTTAATCTCGATTGCCGGGAGCATGGCTGCCTGTCCCCACATCGCCTGGGCGGAGGTCCGGATGCCCGGCGCCGTAACAGCGGCTTCGAAGGTTCCATCCTGCCCCACGAGATCGTATGTTGTGGCAGTTCCGAAGTCCACCACGATAACCGGTCCACCGTGAAGGGTATATGCTGCGACTGCATCCACGATCCGATCCGATCCGACTTGTCTTGGATTCTCCGTCACGATGCGGATGCCCGTCTTGATTCCTGCCGATACCACGATCGGCTTGACACCGAAATATTTGATAATCGCGCTGCCCAGCGAATGCATCACATCCGGCACTACCGACGCGATGATGACCGCATTGATATCCGTACTCGACACCCCTTGGTGCTCCACCAGTTCTTTCAGCGTTATTCCGTATTCATCGGATGTCCTTGGCTGCTTTGTCGTCATACGGTATGTTCCAAGGAGCTCATCTCCCCGGAATGCGCCAAGCGTGATATTTGTATTCCCTACATCTATTACTAACAGCATGTCTTGTCCTCCTATACTTCTTCCCCAAGGAAGAATACTTTGTAATAAACCTGCAGCGCCTGAAGCAATTCCTGCTTCTCCTTCTGCAGTTCCTTTATCTTAAGCCGGCTCCCGATCTCGTCGAACATCGGATCCCCTTCTTCGGAAGTAACCTCGAAGCAAAGTTCGCCGTCTTCTTCATATGCCAGTGTCAGAATGCCTCCCACGTCATGAACGTAGAGAACGCACATAATCTTAAGTTCATTCTTCACCGTATCCGGCAGCTGCTCAAAATCCGGATTCAGATAATATTTTTCTTCATAAGAATTGGCGCCGCACAGCACTACTTTTCCATCATACATATCCATATACTCCTCTGACCGATACTTCTCCTGCAAATATCTCTTTCTCCTGTCCATCAGCCGTCTTTACGATCAGTTCTCCCGTCTCGTTGATTCCCATGGCGACGGCCTCATATTCATGGCCCGGCTCCAGAATCTTGACTTCCCTTCCTCTATTTACCAGAAGAGAATTGTACGCTTCCATCAGCCCGGATAGGTCCTCGGTCTCCATGAACTTCTCATAGCATTCTTCAAAACTTTCCATAATCGCCGCGATCAGCTGCGACCGCTGTACCTTATGCCCTAATTCCAGGCAAAGGGAGGTCGCCCGCTCCTTGATCTCCTGCGGAAATGAATCCTGATTCACATTGACGCCGATCCCAATGACTACATAGTTAATATAGTCAATCTCCGCACTCATCTCCGTTAGGATGCCGCAGAGTTTCTTTCCGCTCAGGCTCACAATATCATTGGGCCACTTAATCCTGGCCTCCAGTCCCGCCACCTGGCCTATGCCCTTTGTGGCTGCAATGGCCATCAGAAGCGTCATCTGCGGCGCCTTAACCGGCATCATATCAGGGCGGAGTAAAATGGTCATATAGATGCTGGTTCCTTCCGGCGACTCCCAAGATCGGCCTCTGCGCCCCTTGCCTGCATTCTGCCTGTCGGCAATGACCAGAGTCCCGTGTTCTGCCCCCTTTTCCCCCAGTTCTTTGGCACGGGTATTGGTAGAATCCGTCTCATCGTAGTAGACCACATGCCTTCCTGCCCATTTTGTGCTGATCAGGCTCTCAATCTCCGCCTTTGACATCACATCCGGACTATCTACAAGGCGGTACCCTTTATTGCGTACCGCCTCAATCTGATATCCTTCTTTTTTCAGTTGTTCCATAACCTTCCACACAGCCGTGCGCGATACCTGGAACTGTTCGCATATCTGCTGCCCGGACAAGTAAGTATCGCTTGACTTTAGCAAGCGCAATATCTCTGACTTCATATAAATCTATCTTTCTCCTAATGTCGCAACCATGACTGCCTTGATGGTATGCATCCGATTTTCAGCCTCATCGAATACTTTGGACTGGGCAGATTCAAACACTTCATCCGTCACTTCCATATCGCTGATGCCATACTTTTCTTCAATTTCCTTGCCAATCTTCGTCTTAAGGTCATGGAATGCCGGCAGGCAGTGCAGGAAGATCGCGTCTTCTCCTGCATTCTCCATCACCTTCTTCGTCACCTTATAAGGGGACAGTTCCCGGATTCTCTCTTCCCATACCTCGTCCGGCTCTCCCATGGATACCCACACGTCCGTATAGATTACGTCAGCATTCCTGGTGCCTTCCTCTACATCTTCGGTAAGAGTGATCGTGCCGCCGCTTTCCTTCGCGTATCCTTTGCACGTCTCTACTAATTCTTCATTTGGAAAATATGCCCTTGTCGTACATGCCACAAAGTGCATCCCCATTTTAGCGCAGGCAATCATCAGGGAATTCCCCATGTTGTACCTTGCATCTCCCATATATACCAGCTTGATCCCCTTTAATCTTCCGAAATGCTCCCGGATTGTTAGTAGGTCTGCCAGCATCTGCGTAGGGTGATACTCGTTGGTAAGCCCGTTCCATACCGGAACGCCTGCATATTTGGCAAGGTCTTCCACAATCTCCTGACCGAATCCGCGATACTCTATGCCGTCGTACATTCTGCCAAGCACGCGGGCCGTATCCTCGATGCTTTCCTTCTTTCCAATCTGGGAACCGCTGGGATCCAGATAGGTAGTCCCCATTCCCATGTCATGGGCCGCCACTTCAAAAGAACAGCGTGTCCTGGTGCTGGTCTTTTCGAAGATCAGCGCAACATTCATGCCTCTATAATGGTCAACTAATACTCCGTTCTTCTTTTTTTCCTTAAGGTCTGCCGCCAGATCAAGAAGATATGTAATCTCCTCCGGCGTAAAATCCTTCAGCGTCAAAAAGTTTCTTCCTTTTAAGTCCATTTTCCGTCCCTCTCTTACTCCTATTAATACATGTACGAACCTGGGAAGGTTCATCTGATCTCGTAAAGTTTCGTATTTCTTATATACAATATCATATAATTCGTCCACTGTGTATATCTGATATTTGGGAATATGCAATAATTTCGCGGCGGCCTCCAGCATTCCCATAAAAAGTTCCTTATCTGAGAAGCCAAGAGACAGTTTCAGTACAAATGCGATCTCCGCTTTTTCGATCTCCCTGATGCCTCCAAGCAGTTCCTCGTAGTATTCATCTTCATGGGTCTGTTCCAGATAATAGATAAATCCTTCCAGGCCATACAGCATCCTTTTGGCATCAAAATATCCGATTCGAAGATTCTGGCGGCTTCGTTTTCCAGAAAATTCTATGATGCTGCCAAGCTTGACCCGGGGAGTAATTTCGTATTTTACTCCATTCTCAGGCATCTTGACCCGTGGCTCCCGTCCAGGCCCATAGATCCGAATCTCGATGACATTTTCGTATCCCCTGCCCACAAGGGAGCTTAAGGGCACATTATTAATAACGCCTCCATCGATATATTTCTTTCCGTGGAGACGTTCATTTTTAAATCCGATGAGATACGCGCTGGCCAGCAGGAAATCCTCCAGAAGGCCCTCCGGAATATCCTCCACGCTCAAGTCCAGTTCCCTGAAATCAGACAACGAGAAGGTCAGCAGGCAGAATTCCTTGCCGCTCTTTCTTATAGCATCCTCGTCAATTACTTCGTGGATCAGGTTTCGGAGCGGGGTGATGTCGATCCCTCCGTCTTTCAGCCTCTTCCAGCCTTCATTCAGAAACTCCTTGATTGTAGTCTGCTTATGGAACAGGCGCTCCATCCATTCATCATCTACATCCATGACCGTGGAAAATGTCATCTTGCTCCAGATATCTTCCGCCTTTTCTACGTCTCCCATGCAAACGAGGGCGCCATTTAATGCGCCCACGCTGGTTCCTGCCACTGCATTGATCTTTACTCCGGCTTCCACAAGCGCTTTCCACGCGCCTATCTGGTAAGCGCCTCTGGCGCCCCCGCCGTCAAATACAAGGCCATATTCTTTTGACATGTCAATGATGGGCTTCATAAGTCCCACACCCTTTCATGCTAGTTCGGATTGTCGTCTTTTGCTCCAACTTCGGTCAAGGATTTTACCAGTCCCGCCATTCCCTGTATCTCTGATGGGATGATGATCTTGGTAGCCTTTCCGTCAGCTGCTTTCTCAAATGCTTCCAGGCTCTTGATGGTAAGGACTGCCTGATCCGCTCCCGCATCCTTCAGGAATCGGATACCATCGGCATTCGCCTGCTGTACCTTCATGATTGCCTCAGCCTCGCCTTCCGCCTCGCGGATCATAGCCTCTTTCTTCGCTTCCGCGCGAAGGATGGCTGCCTGCTTCTCAGCCTCCGCATCCAGAATCGCGGACTCTTTGTGTCCTTCTGCAACAAGGATGGTAGACTTCTTCTCGCCCTCTGCGCGAAGGATTGCCTCACGACGCTCACGCTCAGCCTTCATCTGCTTCTCCATCGCATCCTGGATGGCTGCCGGCGGGATAATGTTCTTAAGTTCCACACGATTTACCTTGATGCCCCATGGATCTGTGGCAACGTCAAGAGATGCACGCATCTTCGTATTGATCGTCTCTCTGGATGTCAACGTCTGATCCAGTTCCAGGTCGCCGATGATATTACGCAGGGTAGTTGCCGTCAAGTTCTCAATTGCCATAATCGGATTGGCAACTCCATAGCAGAACATCTTCGGGTCTGTGATCTGGTAGAAAACGACCGTGTCAATTCTCATAGTTACGTTATCCTTCGTGATAACCGGCTGCGGCGCAAAGTCCACGACCTGCTCCTTTAAGTCAACCTTCCTTGCCACACGGTCAAAGATCGGCAGTTTAAAATGAAGCCCTGTCCCCCAGGTTGCCTGGTAGGCTCCAAGCCTCTCAATAACCAGCGCCTGCGCCTGTCTGACGATCCTGATACAAGAGATCAGTACCAGAATAACAATGATCAATACAACAATTCCAATTACTCCTAATCCTAACATGTCTTCTCCTCTCTGGCTCTTACTATTAGTTTCACGCCTTGAATCCCTTCAATTACTACAACTGTATTTTTTGCAATCTTGCCGTCCAGGTCATCCGTCTTTGCCGACCATTCCTGCCCGTTGACTTCGACCCGTCCTTTTGATTGAAGCGTATCTATGTCTTCCAGTACCAGCGCCTGCTGCCCGATCAGGCTTTCCGCATTCGTCTTCTGCCTCTCCTGGTTAAAAAACTTCACCGCGATCGGCCTCGTGGCAATCAGCAGCACCAGTGACACTACAATAAAGACAATCACCTGTACCACCGTGCCAAACCCCAGAATGCCTGTGACAAATGCCACCAGGGCTCCGCCTGCAAACCAGATGGTTGTAAGCCCCATTGTAAAGATCTCTATCACCAGCAGTATTACGAATAATATCAACCAATATACTGTCTGCATAAGCCTTCCTCTCTTTTCTTAATTAGTATAGTATTCCTTTTCTACCATATTACTATACTTTAAGTTATAAAGCAATTACATATGTCTTCTTTGCCGAGCGGCTTCAAACATCAGAACCGATGAGGCGATGGCCGCATTCAGTGACTCTACCCGGCCTGCCATCGGAATTTTAATATAAGTATCTGCCTGCTGCGCGATTTCCTCATCCAGCCCGTTTCCTTCATTGCCTATCAAAAACGCGCAAGGCTTCGTATAATCAGCCTCGTCATAATCCTGCCTGCCATTGAGATGCGCGGCGTAGATGCAGATCCCTTTAGCCTTCAGATATCCGATATCCTTCTTCAAATCCTGCGAATAATAGAACGGCATCCGGTAAATGGATCCCATGGTAGAGCGGATGGTCTTCGGATTGTAGATATCCACGCATTCCTGATCCAGCAGGATTCCCGTCACGCCTGCGCCCTCCGCCGTGCGCAGTATGGTTCCCAGATTACCCGGATCCTGCAGCCGGTTCAGCACGATCATATGTGCCGCCCTGCCTGCCGCCGCTTCTTCCAGGCTATAGTCCAGCTGCCTGACCACGCACAGGATTCCCTGAGGCGTCTTCGTATCCGACACATAGCCAAAAACCGTATCCGACAGGATCAAAAGATGCGCGCCGCTGCCTTTTAGCGCCTCATCCGTCATGTGCTTCTCTTTTTTATAGAATGATTCCGAAGCATAAACTTCTTTTAGAAGCCTTTTCGGCGTTTCGCGGAACATCCGAATTCCCTCTACAAGAAATACGCCTTCTTCATCCCTTAATTTCCTCTTTTTTCTCAGATTTGCCAAATGCTTGACTTTGGCGTTCGCGGTACTGGTAATCATTGCTGTCCGTCCTTTCTATATCTGTTCCAGCGCGTCGTTAGAGCCAACCAGGATCAGGACCATGCCTGCTTCCAGAGGCTTTAATGGATCCGGGTTCACTTCCACATCCTCATCCACTTTGATCCCCACTACGTTTACATCATGGGATCGCCTGACATCCAGTTCCTGCAGGGACTTCCCTACCCAGTCTTTTGGAACGGCAATCTCCATAATGCTGTATTCGGACGACAAGGCAATCCAGTCCGCAAAATTGGCTGATACCAGATTCTTAGCTGTTCGTACCCCCATCTCCTTTTCCGGGAAAATGACCGCATCCGCGCCAATCTTTTCCAATATGGTGGCATGCAGCTTATTCTTTGCCTTTGCCATCACATAAGGCACTCCCATCTCCTTAGACACCAGGGTAGCCATAACGCTGGCTTCCATATCATCTGCCACCGCCACGATGACGCCGTCCAGATTCCTGGCTCCCATAGTGCGGATGACATCCGCATCTCCAATATCTGCCTTCATGGCATAGGATACCAAGTCGGAAATCTCCTGTACCCTCTCCATATGATTATCTACTGCCACGACTTCGCATCCCAGCCGCTGCAGAGTCACTGCTATACTTTCTCCAAAGCTTCCAAGGCCAAATACCGCATATTGCTTCTTCATTTAATCTTCCTCCATTATCCAACCATAATCCGTTCGTTCGGCAATTCCCTGATCTTGTCTCTGTAATTCGGCTTCCCCGCAAATACCAGGGCCAGCGTCAGAGGGCCAATTCTTCCCACATACATGAGTACCATGATGACCGCCTGGCTTCCCCGGGCCAGGCTAGGCGTCAAGTCTGCCGTAAGCCCCACCGTTCCTATGGCCGATGCCGTCTCATACATCACATTGATCAGGGGCACGCTGGCAGGCTCTATGATCAAGACCGTCACCGTGCCGGTAATAAACACCATGAACGCCAGCATGGCCACCGCGAATCCCGTCCGGAAGTTTTCCATTGTGATCTTCCTTCCGAAGCACTCCGTATCCTTGCCGCCCCGCACGAATGTAATGCAGGCCATCACCAGCATGGCGATCGTCGTGGTCTTGACCCCTCCGGCCGTACCTCCGGGGGAGCCTCCTATAAACATCAGGATGCAGTCAAGCAGCTTGCTCTCCTGCGTCAGTCCTGACTGGGATACCGTGAAGAATCCCGCCGTCCTAGTAGTTACTGACTGGAACATGGAGGCCATAACCTTCTTTCCAAAACTAAAGTCTCCCATAGTCTCTGGATTATGGTACTCCAGCAGAAATGTCGCGATCGTTCCAATCGCCAGAAGGATCAGGGTCGTTACGATTGCCAGTTTCGAGTGAAGCCTGAGCCTGGTAAACCACCACTTTTTCGGTACCTCATGCCTATATATCCGTTTCCCATTGGTGATCACATCATGCCATACCGAGAAGCCGATGCCGCTTAGAATGATCAGCAGCATTGTCGTAATATTGATCAGCGGATTCCCGGCATAGTCTGCAAAACTGTTGGCACCCAATATATCAATTCCCGCATTACAGAAAGCAGATACGGCATGAAAGATGGAATAGCAAATTCCCCGTACCAGACCGAATTCCGGCACGAACTGGAACGCATACAGAAAGGCTCCGGCCCCTTCCACCAGGAACGTGCCGGTAATTACCCGCTTCACCATGCCCACCATGCCTCCAAGGGAGTCCATGTTGTAGGTCTCCTGTATCACCACCCGCTCCCTTACAGTAATCTGCCTGCGAAGAATCAGAAAAAATACGGTGGCACACGCAATTACGCCCAGTCCGCCTATCTGGATCAGAAATAGTAATATCACCTTGCCAAATATGGTAAACTGTGCCGCCGGCGTTATGGTGACAAGTCCCGTCACGCAGACTGCGGAAGTCGCCGTAAATAGCGAATCCATAAAAGCAATCGGCTGCCGGTTGGATATCGGAAGCCATAGGAGCACTGCGCCTATAAATATGACTCCCAGGAATCCAAATACCAATATCCGCATCGTATTCCATCTGATATTCTGCTTTCTCTGCTGCATAACCTTATCTCCTTTGGCGCCGATCCGCCTGACTCCTTAGACTTTGCGTATTATGATAGCACATTCATTTGGTTATTTCTAGTGGTCCTTATTTAGTTTCCTGCTTACCCAAGACACAGGCGCGGGAAAAGCGCTGCAGAAGGCACAGGCCGAAACGGCCTGTGCCTTCCATCTACAATCTGTCGGAATTCCGAAATTATTCAAATACAGTCTGGTCTTCCACCGGCGTCATAAGCGCTTTAAGCGCCCGCTCCACAAGTTCCCGGCGGATCTTCTTGCTGGCCTCTTCTCCCCTGCCCGGATCGCCGAGAGGATATGGGATTCCCACTGCCGGAACGATACGGTTAGCTCCGATCGTAAGGGAGATGGGCACTACCGTCGCAATATGTACTACCGGAATGCCTGCCCGCTCGATTTCCTTCACCATTGTTGCGCCGCAACGAGTGCAGGTGCCTCAGGTGGAGGTCAGAATTACCGCCCCAATGTGGTCATCCAGCAGTTTCTTTACAAAGTCCTCTCCGAATGCCTTTGCATTTCCCGTAGAGGTTCCGGTACCGGTAGTGGTAATGAAGTAATCCGCAAGTTCTCCGATCACGCCTTCCTGTTCCATCTCCCGCAGTACGTCCAGCGGCACTACCAGATCCGGGTCTTCGGTTACGAATGCCCGATCATAGCCGCCATGGATGGTCATGAAGTCTTTCTTGTCCATATGATCCATGCCCTTGATGCTGTAGATTCCATACTTGGTGGCGCTGGATGACTCTATATGGTCAGGATTGCCTTGGGGAACGATTCCGCCGGAGGTGACCACTGCGATCTTGATCTTTCCTACGTCAGCAACCGGAGGATTCGGCGGTATCCGGTCAAATACGGGCATCGGATACTCGGTAACGCATTCCTCGCCTTTCATCTTCTTGACCAGTAGTTCTACCGCCCGCTCAGACCCTCTCTTCTCGTGGAAATAGTTGACACGGATTCCCCGTTCCAGATATCCTTCTATTTCCGGCCCGAAAATCTCTTCTCCGTTGATCAATTTCTCGCCAAGCCTTTTCATTACCGGCACTGCGTCACGCATTCCTGCCGCTGAGTTCTTGGTCTTTACAATAATTACATCCTTCTTGAACATGTCAGCTCCGGGGTTTTCCTGGTACATTCCTGTGATGACCGGAATTCCAAACCGCGCTTCTACCGCCTTGGCGATAGTTCCACATGCCACGCCGTATCGCCCGGCATTGAAAGCCGGACCTGCGATAAATAGCTGAGGGCCTACCGGCTCCATCATCTTAAGGATCTCTTCCTTCGCCTCTTCCAGATGCTCGCCAAAATAGTTGTCTCCACAGACGATCGTGGCGGCGATCTCATATCCATCGCCAAATTCCTTCGCAAATGCAAGGCCCGGACCGATCGCGCCTTCATGGAATTCGGGCTTCATGCCTGCCGCTTCCTCGCCGCCTGCGCCTGCAAAGAAGTTATTGATATAATGGACAATTTTTATTTTAGACATTATTGCGCCCCCTTCCTAATACGTGCGCGCCGTCAGATGATTGTATCCGTTGGCAATGGTGGATGCGATGATAATCTGCAGTTCTGCCTCAATGCTCCCATCCGGCTTCATGCTACCTTCAAATCCCCCGATCATAGTTTCCACATAGTCCAAAGTCCCGATTACCTTCTCCATCGGCGGGAAGTGGATGATGATATTGCCCTGCCCGCAGGATACTACCGTATCCGCCTCCGGCACCACGTCCGCCAGCGACTGGGACTTTCCGTCCCGTCCCGGGAACTCGTCGGTGATCAGCACGACCTTTGCTCCTGCCAGCGTGGCCTTCTTACAGTTCATCATCAAATCCGTATCCGGGTTGCCATATCCTTCTTCTGTAATGATCACCCCGTCCAGCCCCAGGAATTCTACCAGTTTCCCGACCATATCCGAAGACCGCTCCTTATCTGCCAGAAATACATTTTCGTTGGTCAGTATGACTCCGATAAAATTCAGGTCTTTCCCATGGTGTTTATACAGGTCCTCAATCACCGGATTATTCAGGTGATGGAAGGTGGTCACCTTGTCACAAGGTGCCACGCAGTTGCCGCTCACGATAGCGCCGTCCATGATCTCCGTGGGGTACATGAAGGTAGGGATGAACTTCTTGGCATCCACGCCATAATAATAGGTATCATGGAGAAGTCCTTGCGACTGCAGCATATGGATATATCCCACCTTAGGCAGATCCGGATACTGCGCCGCCTGTTCCAAATAGGGCCGGGTCTCGTAAGTTGCGATCTCATCCGGGACAAGTTCCCTTGCCGCCTCCCCTATGTAGGCTGCTACTTTAAGCCCTGCAAGCCTTCCTGCCGTCTCATGCTCATGGGCATCGATTCCATCCTTGGCATGGAAGATGACGCACACGTTGTTGGTCTTGGAAAACGGCGTGTACTTTGCCGTCTCTCCCGCCATATCGATGATTCCTTCCTGGAATCCCACGATCCTTCCCGAAGTCACGACCGCCGCGCCAACCAGGGCATGGGTCCTGCCCTCTCCTACCTGCTTTACCTTATTGATGATTCCCGGGAATATGCCGCCACTTCCGTCAACCTTCACCCGGGGCTCGATCACGTCCTTCACCGGAGCAATCCGTATCGATTCCCCGGGTCTCGCCAGTTCTACTTCCGCCGATACCAGACGGTCATCCGCAAGTACCAGATCGATGATCTCCTGCCGGCAGACATAGAGTGTCCCCTTCTCCACATATGTCCGGTCAGCAAACTGAACATCATGGATAAATATCTTTCCCAATTCCAGTTTCAATTCTTTCCCTCCTTTTCACAAAAAGGGAACATTAAGAATAATGTTCCCTTAAGCAATAAATTTACCGTCAATTTTCTTATATCTATATAATAATCTAAAAATTAACAAATAACAAGCCTAAACACAGCAAAAGTGCATCAGGCCAATTTAAAACCTGATGCACTACTATTTCTTCACGGGGAAGCGGATATATAAATCAATATTCATTATGCCATAAATTTTTGCAGATCGTGCCTTATCTTATCGTTCGGCTCATCATGCACCACCAGCATCAGCTCTTTCTTAACGCCCAGTCCCATGACTCCCATAACAGACTTGGCATCGACATGATGGCATCCAGAGATCAATTCTACATCACAGTCGTATTTTGACACTTTATCCACCAATACCAATGCGTCCTCCGCCGAATTTAGTAAGATATTAAATTTCATGTCTTTCTCCTCCTTCCGTATCTGTCTGCATCATACATATATATTCTACAACTCAAATCGGTTAAAGCAGTATCAACATCCGCTGAATTCCAGCATACTAAAGTAATTGCGGCCTCCCCTAAAAAAATAATCAAAATATGTTCCGTCCTATACCTTGAACCGGTACCCCACTCCCCATATCGTCTCAATATACTGAGGATTGGAGGTATCCATCTCCACCTTCTCCCGAATCTTCTTGATGTGTACCGTGACCGTAGCGATATCTCCGATGGACTCCATGTCCCATATCTCCCGGAACAGTTCTTCCTTCGTATATACATGGTTTGGATGGCTGGCGAGGAAGGTGAGCAGGTCGAATTCCTTCGTGGTAAACGTCCTCTCTTCCTCATTTACCCACACTCTCCGGGCCGTAGTATCAATCTTAAGGCCACGGATCTCAATCACCTTATTGGCCTCCACCGCGCTTCCTGTCAGGCGGTCATACCTGGCCAGATGAGCCTTCACCCGGGCCACCAGCTCGCTGGGACTGAATGGCTTTGTCATATAGTCGTCCGCTCCAAGCCCAAGGCCGCGGATCTTGTCAATGTCATCCTTCTTGGCGGACACCATGATAATAGGCGTATTCTTTACATCCCTGATCTGCCTGCAGATCTCGAATCCATCAATTCCTGGAAGCATAAGATCCAGGATAAACATGTCAAACTCCTCGCCCAGCGCCTTCTTAAGCCCCGTCTCGCCGTCATTGGCAACCTCCACCTTGAATCCGCTCAATTCCAGATAATCCTTTTCCAGATCTGCAATCGCCTCTTCGTCCTCTACAATCAATATCTTACTCATGAAATCGGCACCTCCTGATATTTTCTTAAGACAAAATACATGGTCGTTCCAGCCTCTTCCCTGCTGGTTGCCCATATCTTGCCGCCATGCTCCTCTATAATCTTCTTGACGATGGAAAGCCCTATGCCGCTTCCTCCTTTGGAAGAATTCCGGGAGGCATCCGTCCGGTAGAACCTGTCGAATATATTGGGCAGATCCTTGGCGGCGATCCCTTTTCCATTGTCTTCCAGTTCCACCTGTATGAAGTCTCCTACGTCTTTCACCCTGAGATTAATCTTCCCTTTTGGCTTATCCATATACTTCAGGGAATTATTTACAATATTGTGGATGACTCTCTTAATCTGCTCCGCATCCGCGATGACCTTGACGCTGCCTTCCACATAATTGAAATACCCGAACTCCACATTCTTTGACTCCAGCTCTATGGAAAGATCTTCCGCGCAGTCGTCAAAATAGGCATTTACCGACAGTGTATTAAAGTTATAGGGTATCCTGTTGGTGTCAATCTTGGTATAGAGAGTCAGCTCATTGATCAGCGTGTCCATCTCATTGGCTTTATTATAAATGGTACGGATATATCTTTCCATCTTTTCCGGCGTATCCGCCACCCCGTCCATGATTCCCTCCGCATAGCCTTTGATCGCCGTCACCGGCGTCTTCAGGTCATGGGAGATGTTGCTGATCAGTTCCTTGTTCTCCCGGTCGAATTTGATCTTTTCTTCTGCATTATCCTTCAGCCTGCAGCGCATCTGTTCCAGATCCTGGCATAGGCTTCCAAGCTCGTCTTCGGATTCCGGTTCCAACTCAAAGTCCAGATTCCCGTCCCGGATATTCTTAGCCGCCACCTGCATCTTCCCCAGCGGCCGCATGATCGCCCGGTAAATCCAGAATATCAGCAAGGCGGCCGTAAGTATCAGCACGATGATGATCCCAAATACCATATCCACAAAGAATTCTTCCACTTCTGGAATCATGTTGCTCACATCCGTGACGATGAAGGCACTCCCTTCCTGGCCGTCTGAATAATGGAAATCCACCTGCTTGATGAGCGCCTGGGCTTCTCCTCCCAGATAAATCCCATTTTCCGAGGTATTCTCCGATTCCCCATAATCTGGAAGCTGTCCGATCACATGGTTGGCCTCTTCCATATCCGTTCCCACATAGATAATCGTGCCTTCCTTGCGAACCAGCAGGTACGCCTTCTTCTCCTCCAGCTTCTGGTTGAATTCTTCCAGGCAGGTGGCATCTTCCATCTCCTGAGGATTCGTCTTTGCCATCTTGGACAGTTCATGGTATGGCTTCTCTGTCAGCCTGGACATCACAAGAACCGAATTGGAGAAACTCTTTACCGTAGTTCCCGAAATTTCATATGTTTTTTCTATAGCACTGATCTGATACCGTCCCAGCAGGCAAACCATCGTGACGGTCAGAACAATTGGAATTAAAATAAGCGTCAGAAAAGCGATGCTTAATCTTGTCTTTAACTTCATTCGTTTATACCCTCCAGGAAAAGTATAGCATGAAAAAGGGCGCTTCACATCAAAGCGCCCATAAACTTTTCTAAAATTTTTATAAATACTTCTTCAGTACTTCCACTTTATCAAGCTTCTCCCACGGAAGGTCGATGTCCGTACGGCCGAAGTGGCCATACGCCGCCGTCTGCTTATACAGCGGACGTCTCAGATCCAGCATCTTGATGATGCCTGCCGGACGCAGGTCAAAGTTCTCGCGGATGATCTCTACCAGTTTCTCATCGTCAATTCTGCCGGTTCCGAAGGTATCTGCCATGATAGAGGTCGGATGTGCCACGCCAATGGCATAGGACAGCTGGATCTCGCATTTCTTGGCAATCCCTGCCGCCACGATATTCTTGGCTACATAGCGGGCAGCATAGGCTGCGGAACGGTCTACCTTCGTGCAGTCCTTGCCGGAGAATGCCCCGCCTCCATGGCGGGCCATTCCGCCATAGGTGTCTACGATGATCTTGCGTCCTGTAAGGCCGCTGTCGCCATGGGGCCCGCCGATCACAAAACGGCCTGTGGGATTGATAAAGAACTTCGTCTCCCCGTCAATCATCCCCTGCGGAATCACTGCTTCGAAAACATGCTTCCTGATGTCTTCATGAATCTGCTCCTGGCTGATATCCGGATCATGCTGGGTCGACAGCACCACCGCGTCCAAACGTCTTGGCACGCCCGCCTCGTCGTATTCTACCGTCACCTGGGTCTTGCCGTCCGGCCTTAAGTAGGGAAGGGTTCCGTTCTTCCTGACTTCCGTAAGTCTTCTGGCCAGCTTGTGCGCCAGGGCAATCGGGTATGGCATCAGTTCCGGGGTCTCATCCGTGGCGTAGCCAAACATCATGCCCTGATCTCCTGCGCCGATTGCCTCGATCTCTTCTTCAGACATCTTATTTTCCTTTGCCTCCAGCGCCTTGTCAACGCCCATGGCAATATCTGAGGACTGCTCGTCGATGGCCGTGATCACGCCACAGGTATCCGCATCAAACCCAAACTTCCCTCTCGTGTATCCGATCTCCCTGACCGTATCCCTGACGATCTTCTGGATGTCTACGTAAGCGTTGGTGGTGATCTCTCCCATGACAAGCACAAGGCCCGTGGTGGTACATGTCTCGCATGCCACACGGCTCATAGGATCCTGCTCCATAAGCGCGTCCAGGATGGCGTCGGATATCTGGTCGCACATCTTGTCCGGATGGCCTTCTGTTACTGATTCTGACGTAAATAAAAGTTTTTCCATAGCATTCTCTCCTTTTCTACTGAAAGGGGCTTGCCCTTTCGCACACTTTCTCCCTGGATGGATTTATTTGGGGCTTGCAGCGTTTCAGAGATATGCCACGCAAGGCCCACTCCAAAAAACAGCCCGCATAAAGCGGACTGTTTTATATTATCATAAACCAATCCTCTTATTGTTCGATTACTCGCTCAGGTTGGCACCTTCCACACACCGGGGGTTGCCGCAGCTTCACAGATCCTTTGTATCTCCACTGCTCTGAATAAGAGAAAGTTTGCATTATTTAATTAATGGTTCTATGTACGAATAAGACTTTACACTCTTTTCCTCTAATTGTCAACCTACACTTTATGGAATCTGTATTATGCCTTGTTAAAAGTACCTGGTTCCCCACACTCCTGCTGCACACGCGATCCCGGCGATGAGAAATGAAGTATTAAGCCCCGCAACGTCTAACAGATACGGGCACAGAATGGATATCAGGCCATAGCCCAGCATGACCGCCCCGAAGTTCATGCCTTGATACTTCATTCCGAAATGATCCGATACCAGTACCGGAAATACGCTGACCACGCCTCCATACACCAGGCATACGATGGAGATCAGCAGGATGAACAGGCCTCCTCTAGCAGCAATCAGCCCCACCACGGATACCATAGCCAGCACATACATGACCCGGATCACCGCCTTGCGCCCGGTCCGATCCGACAGCCAGGGCATGGCAAACCGACCGATGATATTGGCAAAGGACGCGATCATGACGCCAGCCAGCGCTTGCGCGCTGGTAAGCCCTCTCTCCATTCCCAGGGACTTCATCAGAGGATTGACCAGCACGTATGCCGGAACCGCTAGGGCCATGGTGATGGCAATGGCATAGAATACTTTGGTATGCATCATTTCCCGGGTCGTATACTGCCTCTGGACCGCAGCCTCTGCGCCTCCCTCAGGCTTTGTGCCTGCTTCCGGCTTTGTGCTCCCATCCGTCTTCGCCAGCACGCTGCCCTGGCTTGCCAGCTCTTCCGGGGCTTCCTCGATAAAGAAGGCGCCCAGGCAGAGAACCGCATAGACTGCCGTCACCAGCAGCATGGCAGTCCGGTACCCATATGACGCAAGGATGGAATCGCACAATGGATTCATCAGCACGCCTGAGATTCCGATGACTCCTACTGTAATTCCCGTGACCAGCCCACGCTTGTCCGGAAACCAGCCCTGGGGCACCGCCACCAGCATGCTGAACGCACAGCCCGATCCCAGGCCTCCTAAAGCGCCATATCCCAGCGATATAAGCCAAGGCATATGACTTGGCGCTACCGCGGCCAGAAAGAATCCCAGGCACATCACAAGGCTTCCTGCAAGGATCGTCTTCTTCGCCCCTATCTTATGCTGCAAGTACCCTCCCAGCATGTTTCCAAGAGCAAATATCCCGATAATGATCGTGAACGGCTGGCTGGAAGCGGCCAGGGACAGACCGTACTCTTTCCTTACATAGGGCTGGAATACCGTCCATATGTAAGGGTTGCCATGCACGAAGTTCACAATGGAAGCAATCGCCAGAACTGCATACCTGTTCTTACCCTTCTTCATCCTCGCACCTCTCCTTTCCCCTGGAATAAAATGTCGTAATATAAAACTAGGATGGAATTTTTCAACTCCATCCTGCCTGACTAGCTCACTTTCAATTTGAACTTCTGGATATCTTTCTCCGTCTCCACCTTCTCGATGATTCCTCCGATACCCCTAAGCTTATCTTCAAATCTTTCATATCCTCTCTGGATATATACGATATCATCCACGATCGTGATTCCATCTGTGGCAAGGCCTGCAATGCAGAGCGCAGCTCCTGCCCTCAAGTCTGGCGCGCTCACCCTTGCGCCTGTAAACTTCTTCACGCCTTCGATCGTTGCAGAGTTGCCTTCAATCTTGACGTTGGCTCCCATTCTAGCCAGTTCATCCAGATACTTGAACCGGTTCTCGAAGATGCTCTCCGTGATCGTACTTGTCCCCTGGCACAGAGCCAGCGTCACACCGATCTGGGGCTGCATGTCTGTCGGGAATCCCGGATAAGGCAGCGTCTTCACATGCGTGCTGGTTAAGTCTCCTTTGGAAACCACGCGGACAGCATCATCAAACTCTTCCACTTCGCATCCGATCTCGACCAGCTTCGCAATGGTCGCCTCCAGATGCTTTGGAATAACATTCAGTACGGTTACGTCTCCCTTTGTTGCCGCTGCCGCGAACATGAATGTCCCGGCCTCAATCTGATCCGGAATCACAGAATACTCCGTACTGTGCAGGCGCTGCACGCCGCGAATCTTGATCACGTCGGTTCCCGCGCCTCTGATGTTGGCCCCCATGCTGTTGAGGAAATTGGCAACGTCTACCACATGCGGCTCTTTTGCCACATTTTCCATGATGGTGAGTCCCTCTGCCATCGTCGCGGCCATCATGACATTGATGGTAGCGCCAACGCTTACCACGTCAAAATATATATGCTTGCCCACCAGACGGTCTGCTTCAGCCATAATCTTTCCATACTCGATATCCACATCCGCGCCCAAAGCACGGAATCCCTTGATATGCTGGTCTATCGGCCTGCTGCCAATATTACATCCGCCCGGAAGCGCTACTTCCGCCCTCTTATACTTTCCAAGCAGGGCGCCCAGAAGATAATAGGATGCGCGGATCTTCTTGATATAGTCGTATTCTATGTTAACATCGTTAATGCCTTTGCCATTAATCTTTACGGTATGCCGGTCAACCCGGTGTACATTCGCGCCGATGCCTGATATGGCATCCAGCAGTACATTGATATCGTTAACGTCCGGAAGGTTATCAACCAGTACTGTCTCATCTGTCATTATTGCTGCGGCAAGAATCGCCAGGGCGGCATTCTTTGCTCCGCCTATTTCTACTTCTCCAACCAGCGGATGGCCGCCTTTTATAATATACTGTTCCATACTGCACCTCAAATTTACTATCTATTCACTCTCATCTATCCATCTTTTTCTATTCGCATTCTTCGATATTATACCATAGAATTCGAATTTGTAAAATATTTTTTACAATTATGTAATTTATCCGTAATATTTTCCAGGATTTTACTCTTGACCGAGAGTCTCCAGAACCTTCTGGATCGTATCTTCCAACTTTAATCCGTCTTCACAGACGGTAATATCCGCATATTTCTCAAAAAGGCGCACTCTTTCATCATACAGCCCCTTCAAAGTCTGGCCTTCTTTCAGCACGACGCCTCTGTTTTTTGCATTCTTCAGCCTTTTATTTATTGTGTCAAAAGATGCCTGCAAATATACTATTTTCCCAATCTCTTTATAATGTTTCATGGCATTTTCGCAATATACTACGCTGCCTCCCGGCGATATTACCGTATGCCACGTATCTACCTTCGCATTTACACGGTCTTCCACTTCCAGAAAACCATCAATTCCCTTTTCCGCAATAATATCTTTCAGCAGTTTTCCTTCTTCTTCCTGAATCAGAATATCTGTATCCACAAACTGGTATCCCAGGCGTTTTGCGATTACAACGCCTATCGTGCTTTTACCCGCTGCTGGCATGCCAATCAATATGATATTATCCATATCCGGCTGTCCTCCCCTAGTGTCTTTGGTGAGTATTTTAACACACAAGGACCTTTTTTGTCTACCCTCCTGCAAATCCAAAAGGAGTCAGACCCTTTTATCCCAAGGTCTGGCCCCTTTCTTTCATTAGTAGAATTTTCTTTTGAAATTCCTGTATTCGCTTCGCCTGTTGCATAATTCCTGATATGCCATCACCTGAATCAGATCCTTCAGCCATTCGCCCGGATTCTCCTCCTCTTGTGCCACTTGGTCATAAATTCTTCTGCACATCAGCCGAAGCTGCAGCTGATCCGGATATTCGTCATACATCATGCTTCCTTCATATTCCAGCCGGTCGCATTCTTCTTCGATATATGGGATCAGACGTTTTGCCGCCGCAGGATAGAGGCTTTTCATGTAATCCAGGTCCCTTCTGGCAATCCTGTCGTCATCATAGAGTAAAGGCATCGGGTAAGCCATGTAGTAAGGCAGTCGATCGTCCATGTACGCACGCTCCTAAGATAAGTATCTATCTTATCATATGCGTTAGGAATCACAATGTTACTTGCCCTACTTTCCTTGCATTCTATTCTTGTTATAATCATATTGGAATTTTAAATTGCTTTTCCTCAGAACTAAAAATCCGGAACCAGGCGAAAATCTAAAACAATAAGCATACAGGCGGATGACATACGCCATCCGCCTGTACCTGCCTTTATATATCAGGCTCTCTCACTGTAATGATGCGCCTCTTCAAGCATCATATCTTTTACTTTCATCAGACGAATCTGGGAACTTCTCTCGTTCTCATCCAGCTTCATCGTAATATACTTGATGTTTTTCTGTGCTTCCGGAATAATAACGTGTTCCAGCGCATTTACACGGCGTCTCGTCTTCTCGATTTCGACTGCCATAAGCTGGCACGCTTTTTCCGTCTCCGCAAGTTTCAGCATATCCGGCAGAATATCTGCCAGTGACTTTACGGCGCCGTCCAGATCGCTGGAGGTAAACGCGAAGCCGTAAGAGTAGATGTCATTGGCGTCCGCCGTCCTGGTCTTCGTCTCAAAGACCGGGATATTGACACTCATGACATTCTTCTTGCCTACCTCAAGGTTTACTTCCTGCTTTGGCGCCATTAGCGCTGTATTCAGCGTAGCTTCGTCCATTCCGGCCTTGGCTATGACAAAATTCTTATTTGCAGAGCGGATTCCGGCTTCTACTTTCAGTCGCAGTTCCATGTTCTCACGGACCAGGTCCAGGAACTGGCGCATCAGTTCGTCACGCTTATCTTTCAAAAGCTTATGGCCTTTGACGGCAGTGACTAATTTTTTCTTTGTCTTGGTCAACTCCATACGGGTAGGAGTCACCTGCGTAGATGCCATCTATCATCCACCTCCTTATTCGCTTCTTCTCGCTGCGGGCTCGCGCCCTATGCAGCCTCTCTGTAAGCTCCATATAAGCACGGCTTTCGGGGGCTTTTCTGGCCCCGCCGTGCCAGCTCGATTCCGCTTCGCTTCTTCTCGCTGCGGGCTCGCGCCCTATGCAGATGACCGAAAGCAGCCGCTTGCAAGCTTGCTTGCGCGTCTGCTTTCACTCATCTGCGCACGGCTTACTGCTTACCATAATATAAATCTAAGAATTTGTCGTCGATTCGTTTTAGTTCGGCTCTTGGCAGCATGGAGAGGAGCTTCCAGCCGATTTCCAGCGTCTCTTCGATGGAGCGGTCGGCGTTGTAGCCTTGTGATACATACTCTTTTTCGAATGCATCGGCAAACTTCGCATAGAGGAGGTCAATTTCCGTCAAGGCGGCCTCGCCTAAGATGGTCATAAGTTCTTTCGCATCCTTGCCTCGCGCATATGCGGCGAAGAGCTGGTTCAGCGTATTGGAGTGGTCAGCCCTAGTCTTTCCTTCGCCGATACCCTTATCTTTCAGACGGGATAGCGAAGGCAGTACGTCGATCGGCGGCTGAATGCCTTTTCTATACAGGTCACGGCTTAAGATGATCTGTCCCTCTGTAATGTATCCCGTCAAGTCAGGGATTGGATGGGTCTTATCATCCTCAGGCATGGTAAGGATCGGGATCATGGTGATGCTTCCCTTCTTGCCCTTCTGACGTCCCGCTCTCTCATAGAGGGATGCAAGGTCCGTGTACATATATCCAGGATAGCCACGGCGTCCGGGAACTTCCTTACGCGCGGCAGATACTTCACGGAGAGCGTCTGCATAGTTGGTGATATCCGTCAGGATAACCAGTACATGCATATCCTTCTCGAATGCCAGATACTCTGCTGCCGTCAGCGCCATACGAGGCGTGGAAATACGCTCGATAGCCGGGTCATTTGCCAGGTTGATGAACAATACGGTCCTGTCAATAGCGCCTGTTTCTTTGAATGATTCAACGAAGAAGTTGGATTCCTCGAAAGTAATACCCATTGCCGCAAATACAACGGCGAAGTTCTCGTCTGTTCCGCGAACCTTGGCCTGTCTCGCAATCTGTGCTGCCAGGTTGGCATGCGGAAGACCGGACGCGGAGAAGATCGGAAGTTTCTGTCCACGTACCAGCGTATTCAGTCCGTCGATAGCGGATACGCCGGTCTGGATGAACTCCTCAGGGTAGCTTCTGGCTGCCGGGTTCATAGGCAGGCCATTGATATCTCTTCTTTCCTCGGGAAGAATCTCCGGGCCGTCATCGATCGGGCGGCCCAGGCCGTCGAATACACGGCCCAGCATGTCGCCGGATACTCCCAGTTCCATGCTTCGTCCAAGGAAACGCACTTTACTGTTGCTTAAGTTGATACCGGTAGCGCTTTCGAACAGCTGAACCAGGGCATCGCTTCCGTTGATCTCCAAAACCTTGCAGCGGCGTCTCTCTCCGCTGGCAAGCTCGATTTCTCCCAATTCATCATAGGCTACGTTCTCTACCCCGCGCACCAGCATCAGAGGGCCGGCAACTTCTTGTATGGTTCTATATTCTTTTGGCATAATTAGAAGTCCTCCTTCCCGAATGCACCTGCGATCTCGGTATGCAGTTCATTTAATATCTTTTCATACTCTGTCTCAATATCAGCGTCCAGCGTATATTTGTAACGCCCGATTCTCTCTCTTACTTCCATGTTGATCAGGATCTGCATAGAAGCGCCTTTGGTCAGCGCCTCGGAAGCCTCCTCATAGAACGCGAGAACCAGCTTCATCATCAGGTATTGCTTCCTCAGAGAGGTATAGGTGTCAATCTCATGGAAAGAGTTCTGGTGCAGGAAGTCCTCACGGATGGATCTTGCCGCTTCCATCTTAAGGCGGTCTGTCGGTGACAGCGCATCCATACCTACCATCTTAACGATCTCGTCAAGTTCTGCCTCTTCCTGCAGAAGGCTCATCATCTTCTGGCGGTCTTCCATCCAGTCCGAAGCAACCTCGCTGTTGAACCAGTCTGCCATATTATCGACATATAGAGAATAACTGGTCAGCCAGTTGATCGCCGGGAAGTGACGTTTGTAAGCCAGCGCTGAATCCAGTCCCCAGAATACCTTGACAATACGCAGGGTCGCCTGGGATACAGGCTCGGAAATATCGCCGCCCGGAGGGGATACTGCTCCGATTACGGACAGCGCTCCTTCTCTCTGGTCTTTGCCTAATGAAATTACATGTCCGGCTCTTTCATAGAACTGCGCCAGACGGCTTCCAAGATATGCAGGGTATCCTTCCTCGCCAGGCATCTCTTCCAGACGTCCTGACATCTCTCGAAGGGCCTCTGCCCACCGGGATGTGGAATCTGCCATCAGGGCTACAGAATAGCCCATATCACGGAAGTATTCCGCAATCGTAATACCTGTATAGATGGATGCCTCACGGGCAGCAACCGGCATATCTGACGTATTGGCGATCAGAACCGTCCTCTGCATCAGTGACTGGCCTGTCTTCGGGTCTTTCAGTTCCGGGAACTCGTTCAGAACGTCCGTCATCTCATTTCCACGCTCGCCGCAGCCGATATATACTACAATATCTGCCTCAGCCCATTTTGCCAGCTGATGCTGGATTACGGTCTTGCCGCTTCCGAAAGGTCCGGGAACAGCGGCAACTCCGCCTTTAGCGATTGGGAAGAACGTATCGACAACGCGCTGTCCCGTTACCAATGGCTTCTCCGGCGGAAGTTTCTTTACATAGGGACGTCCTTTACGAACCGGCCATCTCTGAAGCATCGTAAGTTCTTTGTCTCCATCTTCCGTAGCAACTACTGCCACCACGTCTTCTACCGTAAATTCGCCTGATTTGATCTCTTTTACCGTACCCTTGATTCCATAAGGAACCATGATCTTCTGCTGAACGACGATGGTCTCCTGCACGGTGCCTAATATATCGCCTGCTTCTACCTCGTCTCCAACTTTTGCAACCGGGACAAATTCCCATTTCTTGTCTCTCTTCAGGGAAGCAACCTCAACGCCACGCTGCAGGCTGTTTCCTGAAACCTTCATAATATCGTCAAGCGGACGCTGGATACCATCGTAAATGCTCGCGATAAGACCAGGCCCAAGTTCAACAGACATCGGAACCTCCATAGATTCTACCGGCTCTCCCGGTCCTAAGCCTGATGTCTCCTCATATACCTGAATTGATGCCTCGTCCCCGTGCATCTCGATAATCTCTCCAATCAGTCGCTGGTTACTAACACGCACAACGTCGAACATGTTGGCATCCCGCATTCCTTCTGCGATAACCAGCGGTCCTGCTACTTTTTTAATCGTACCTGTACTCATTTGGACGAATCACCCACCTTTCCTTCTTTATTCGTTTCCAAAGATAATATCAGATCCTACCGCCTGTTCTACAGACTTCTTGACGCCTTCTACGCCGGCTCCGGTATTGCCGGATATTCCTGGTATCTGGATAATCGCCGGAACAGCCAGTTCCTGATATTTCTCTATCTCATGTTTTAATTCTGCCGCCAGAGCCTCGGTAACATAGACTATCCCATAGTCTCCAAGGGTGAGCTGATGCAGTTTTTCTCCGGCTTCCTCACGGGTGCTTACTGGAAATGTATCAAGACCCAATGTAGCGAAACCGTAAATACTATCATAATCGCCTAGTACTGCAATCTTATACATACATCTCCCTTACCCTTTCTCGGATTGAATCGTCCGGTAAGTCATTAAGTTTGCCGGAAAGAATGATTCGTACCGTCTTTATTTCGTTCTGTCTCGCAATTACATAGGCAATCACCGGCCCTATGGTAAATGCATTATATTTCTGTGGACTGATAGTCTGAATAATCCGGTTATCGCACCAGCGCTCGAATGCTGACGGCGAGTCGGCTAACGCCTCCGCGCCTTGTGCATAAGCCGTTCCCAGCAGGTATTCGCGGATCGCGTCCATTCCCGCCAGGGCTGCCTTTGAAAGCTGGTCTACATTGATACTGTCACATTCAGCCATTGCCCGCTTCATAAAATCTATCGATTTCGCGGTTTTCTGTGAACGCACGGCAATCTTGATATCTGCAACTCCTACCGTGGATTCCGCATAGTCGCGGATGATATCCGCCTTTGCTTCCTTCCCGGCCGCATAGATTGCCTCAAGCGCTGCCTTATCGATAATGACATCGCACAGCTGTCCGTCTCTGGTGTGAAGAAGCGATTCATATGCTTCTTCCGCCGCGTGCTGCATATTTGCAGGAAGTTTTCCAAAATCCTTCTCTTTTATGATCTCCATCATGGCACTTCCTGGAATCGGCACATCTTCATAGAATATATGCCTGTTCTTTTCCTCCGTGCACACTTCCTTGATTGCGGCCTTCAGATTATGGAAAAGCTTTGGATAGGTAAGCACGTCAAAATGTTCCATCCCGATGGACAGTTCCTTAACGACCTCCCATATCTTTTCTTCTTCTCTGGTCAGCATAGCCTCTGCATTACCGGATGTCTCGGTGTCTCCCCAGCCTTTCTCTTCCAGGAACTGAATACACTGCTCATAGTTCTGGCATGCAATCAGCTGGTCAATGGTGCTGTTGGAGAATAAAGAGACTTCCAGGGCACGTATCCGCGCAACCGCGTAGGTATATTGTTCACTCATGCTGCTCCTCCAATCTACTACGCTTTATAAGAATAATAAGTGATGAACCTTATCGGACAACTCATCTCTTTTTGCATCAAACATTGCCTGTAATGTGCAGTTCTCTTCTATACCGCCATAAGCAAGAATGAATCCATTCTCTATATTCCTGCCTTCTTCAGATACTGTCAGGCTTCCGTTCTTTGATTCGGCCGCCTTTTTCACCTCATCCTGGAATCCTGCAGGCATTCTCTTTAAATCCCTGGCTGAAAAGAATATCTCTCCATCCTGCGGCAGCGCATACTTGCCAAGCATCTTTAGCAGCATGGCAAAGTAAGCATCCGCTTCCATGCCAGTCAGCGACTCATACGCCTTATTCAGGACTTCTTTTATGACATCCTGCTTTGCGGCAAGAACCTTGGTCCTTCTCTGTAAATCGATCGAAGACGCTACCCGCTCTTTATAGTTTGCTATTTCCGCTTCGGATTTCTGGGAGATGCTGGCCTGTTTCTTTTCCGCTTCAGCCTTTGCCTGGCTCATAATCTCTTCGGCCTGGGCCTTTGCTTCTGCAATCTTGCTGTCAGCCACTGCTTTCGCTTCATCCAGGATCTGACTTTTCATTTTTTCTAATCCGGTCATCGCCCTTGCACTCCTTTTCTTGATTTCCTAGTTTTTACCGTGTATCAGATATCCTATACCTGAATTGCTGTTACTGATAAGATGGAAATAAGAAGTGCCAGGATTGCGTATGTCTCAACCATTGCCGGGAACAGCATGGCTTTACCAAACTGGTCCGGCTTCTTAGCGATGATTCCGATTGCCGCTGCCGCAGTCTGTCCCTGGGATCTGCCGGAGATCAATCCAACGATGCCGATCGGGAGGCATGCTGCCAGAATCAGAAGTCCTGTCTGCACGCTGATCTCAGCTGCTCCGCCTCCAAGAAGGCCGATCTTGGACAACGTGATGAATCCAACCAGCAGTCCATAGATTCCCTGCGTACCAGGAAGCAGCTGCAGAATCAATACCTTCGCGAATTTGCTTGGGTCCTCTGTTACAACTCCTGATGCTGCCTGTCCGGCAATGCCTACTCCAAGTGCTGATCCTGCTCCTGCCAGGAAAACTGCTACTGCTGCGCCAAGTAATGCGTATACAAGTCCTAAATTACTCCAAATACTCATGATAAAGTTTCCTCCTTAATATCTACATATTTTGTATCTGATTGAAATGGTTCGAAAGGTCTTCCTCCGCCTTCATAGAATTTGCCAAAAAACTCTACGAACTGCAGACGATTCGTGTGCACATACGCGCCCAGCAGATTGATTGCCAGATTCAGCGTGTGTCCAACTATAAAGACGACAACAAATAGGATTGCTCCCACAACGCCTTTTCCAAACATGCTTCCCATCTGGTTTACCACGGAAGCGATAACTCCTGTGGCAAGGCCAAGTGCCAGCAGACGCGAATAAGACAGAACATCGCTGAGCCAGCCGGTGATGTTATAGATGTCATATGCTCCAAGCGCGATCCTAAGCGCCGGATTCTTGTTGGCCCTTCCGGACATCAGAAGAAGTCCCAGTGCTCCTATGATCGCCAGGCCTTTTGCAAGCATGCTGACAGCCGGCGGGAACACGATCTGCGTCTGTGCGATTGATGCAAATATATCCGTAGGGAGCAGCATCAGTATCAGGCCGATCAAAAATGCGTACCAGAGCACGACATCACAGAAAAAGTCTAAGATCTTGCCGTCTTTTACCAGCATATATCCCTTGATGCCCAGTCCTACGAACAGATGGATCAGTCCAAATGTCATAGAATAGATCAAAAGCCTCATCGGATCATTCAGTGGCGCAAACCACAATGGCTTGATGGTAACCGTCTTCCCAAAGAACGTACGGGACACCACGTCCACCACGTCTCCAAAATATCCTCCAAACAGGACGCCCCAGACTATCGTCGAGATGCCGCAGAACATAAACATCTTGATTGACTTATGCATACCCTTGCTCATCCGGGGGAATTTCTTCAGAACCACGAAACAGGCAATTGCGATAATTGCGCCATATGCGGCATCAGATAACATCATTCCAAAGAAAAATACATAGAAAAATGACATGATCGTCGTTGGGTCGAATTCACCCTTATGGGGCAGTCCGTAAGATTCCAGGACGCCTTCCACGCTGGATGAAAATGCGTTATTCTTCAGGATAATCGGCGGTTCTTCATCTTCTTTTAAATCTTCTACATCCAAGACACAGTCATAGCGTTCCCCAATGGCTTTTTCAATTGCCGGCACCGCCTTTGCCGCTACATAGCCGCTCATGACAAATGTCCTCTGCGACTGCGGAAGAGTTCCCAGCACTTCATACTTCTCTGCTCTCATGCGGAAGTAGTCTCCTACCAGTTTCAAATCCTCCCTGCTATCTGCATAGCTCCTGATCTCTTCCTCAGTTTTTTCAATCTCATTATTCAGTTTTTGAATCTCTGCGATAAGATCCGCCTTCTTCTTAGCAGGCACCCTATCCGTAACCTGCGAAGGCCTTGCGAATCCTCCTGCCCTCAAAGCCTCTTCTACTGCAGCTGCTTCTGCCCTAAGACAAAAAACAGCCAGGTAAGCCGCATCCCTGTCACTGGAGATAATCTTAACATCCATAGCCTCGATGTCAGGATTATTCACGGCAACCTGCTCATAGACAGATTCCAGGGTCGTCTCCGCCGGCATAGTTCCAAGCAGCATCGACACCTTCCCCGTACCTTCGAAATTCATTGGAACATCCAAAGAAATCCAAGGTTCAAGCGACTCAATCTGGTTTTCCAGTTTCAGAATACCGGCTTTGCTCTCCGCTATCTCTTTATTCTTCGATATCAGCAGATTGGCTTTTGAGACAATGGCCTCTTTTTCCGCAATTGCTTTATCGAATTGCTCCTGTTCGACTAGTTTCTTGCCTTCCAGGCCTGATAGCATTGAATGCTTCTCCGGAGCGTAAGTTTCAAGAACTGCCAGCGCCTGATCCGAAAGCTGCGCCTTCTTCTCAAATCTCTGTCTGGCATTCAAGGTATCCATCTTCTCGAAGCCTTCCTCGCCTTCGGCAATCTGGTTCATTTCCATGACTCCCATTGACTGGATCTTCTCCAAAATGGCCTTACGGTCTTTCTTTAGCGCGCAGATACTAATTCTTTGCATCTGCAATACTGACATAGCCGCATCCCTCCTTTACTCTTATTCTTTTTGCCTAAATATGCAAGTATCAGACGAGTTCTGCAATCACGGCAGATACCGTCTCTTCTTCCTTCGCCAGCGCAGCCTCCCTAAGAGATGCAATTTCCTTCTCCACATCGGCCAAAGCCTCCATCGTCGACTTTTCCCCAATTTCCTTTGCTGCCTTTAGACTGGCTTCTGCCTTTGCCTTTGCATCTGCTTCAGCCTGTTCTTTGATCTCCTTGGCTTTTGCAGAGGCTTCTTCAAGGATTCCGGTACATTCGGCGTCTGCTTTTCTTACGATTTCCTCCGCCTCATTTTCCGTCTCCTTGATGGTTTTAATGGTTTCTTCTACCATCTGTTCACCACCTCTCTTGTTGTTGTAACTCTCCTGTAGTTACGATTATAATATGATTCCAAATAAAAGTCTAGAAATTTATTGTTTTTTCATAGTTCCCAGACCGTACCGAGCATACAATTAAATGAATAATCATACAATTGCCTTTTTTACCATTCCAGCCTATGCAGATGCCCTTCCAGATCCATCCCCGCAAACGAATTCTGCCTAAGTGCCTCATATAAAACGATTGCCACCGAATTTCCAAGATTCAGGGAACGGATATCCGGAACCATCGGAATCCTTATACAGTCATCTTTATGTTTTACCAGAATCTCTTCTGGTATTCCCGCACTTTCTTTTCCAAACATAATATAGCAGTCTGGCTCATACTTGACATCCGTGTAGGCTTTCGGCGCTTTGGTCGTGGCCATATAGATCTTCGCGTCCGGATTCCTCCTGATGAAATCATCATAATCAATATAAGTAGTCACATCCAGCTTATCCCAATAATCCATTCCAGCCCTCTTCAGATTCTTCTCATTCAGCCTGAATCCTAATGGTTCAATCAGGTGAAGCCTTGTGTTCGTAGCCACGCAGGTGCGCCCGATATTTCCTGTATTTGCAGGTATCTCTGGCTCATGCAATACAATATTCAACATGCTGCAACCTCCTTTACGTTTTATTTTAAAGAAAACAGATAAGCCAGTCAATATACACTTTTGGTAATGTTGTATTCATATTTTCCTAATTTCATCTAGTTTTTAATTATTTTGCCCAATTCAGCAGAATCAAATAGTTTCAGAATCTCATCCGGCGCCGGACGATCAATATACCGCACGTCTTCCCCATTATGTATAACCTTATCGTTATTATCCGTCAGGCTTCCGATCACGGATGCCTGAATATGGCTATGATTCAATGCCTCTGCCAGCGCCTCCCCGTCATCCGTCACGATCAGCAGGCTCCCTGCGGAAGCAAGCTGATAAGGATTGAGCCGGTAGTGCTCGCAGACCTCTATGGTCTCCTGAAGAATGGATATCTGCTTCATATCCACGGAAATCCCGGACGAGGCTTCTTTTGCAAGATTCCACAAGGCTGCCAGAATCCCCCCATCTGCGATCTGGTATATGGCGGATGCGCCCTGAGCCCTCGCTATGCCGATTTCTCTTTGGGCAAATAGATTCTCCCTGTAAGACAAGATCTGGTTAAGGAATGCCGGCGCAAACCGTTCTTTTAATTCCAGTTCCCTTTCCTGTACAATCTGAAGCATCCCATCCATGCCCGCCCATTTTGTAAGGACGATCTCCCCGCCCGGCTCTAGCGCGCTCCTGCTACGGAGCGTATCGCCAGCCGCTTCTGCGATACCGGTTACGGTCACCATCGGAAAATGAATTGCCGGGTTCCTTGTGCCCTTCACCTCAAGCAGCTCGATCTTACGCTCATGGCAGGTGCTTTTTATCATCTTTTCAATTGTGTGTATCTTGGATTTATATGCGTAAGGCGGCAGCGCGATCTGCACGCCCACGCTAAGATGTGATGCGCCTGCCGCCGCCAAAGAGTTGGCGGCGGAGGCAAGCGCATGGATTCCGATATATTTTGACTGCCCATATACAGTAGCCGTCTCGCTTAGCAAATATCCCGTCTGCGTTTCAAGTTTCATGTCTCTATCCTCTGCTTCTCATCTATTGCTGGGCCTGCTGTTCCTGGCCAGTCGATTCCTGGGCCTGGCTTTGCTGCGTCCCTTGTGCCTGCATCGACTGGGCCTGGCTGATAGCAGCGTCGATCTTGCCTTTGTCCTGGGTAGCAATTGCATTCTGCACCAGAACCTTGGCCTGGGCGTTATCAGTTCTGGTCCCTATCTCAATAATCTGGTCAGACTTCTCATAAGTGCTGTTATTGATCACATCCCTGCTCACCTGCTTTCCATCCTGATAAACGATCTTCCACAGCTGGGCCGTCTTGCCTGTATGCGGGCTTCCGGCATAATTCATGCTTCCGAGCGCCGCATCCGAGTTCTCTTTATAGGTGACTCCATAGTCTTCCGTGGTCAGCGTCTCGCTCTCAAACTCCACGGTCCGCCCCGGCGTCCTGGTCTCCTTGCCATAGATGGTGAAGCGCAGCTGGTTGGAAGCGTCAATCTCTCCGGCAATAAAGATCGGGGTTTCATAATTATTCTGAAACACGAAGTCCAGGTAGTCGCCGGCAATCGCCGCATCCCTGGACGGGTCCACATATGCTACCAGCATGGAGTGCGGATATCGTTCCACCACTTCCAGTTCTGCATAAAGCACGGCATTATATAGAGTGGTAGATACCTGGCAGATGCCTCCGCCGAAGGAATCCACTACCTGGCCATTCTCGTAGGATCCGGCCGGCACGTATCCGTGCTCTTCATCATAAGGCGCGGTCCTGTCATGGACGGATAGCTGCTCTCCCGGCATCAGCACGGAGCCATTCAGAAGATCCACGCCCGTCTTAAGATTCTGCCAGCGCTCTCCTCCGCCTGCATCCGTGGAAAATGCCCCCAGTTCATCTTTTATCGTGCTCAAGTCCTTCTTCGTCACGGAAGGAGATTCTTTTATCAGGGTCATCTTCATGGCAATGTCTTTATGCTTCCATTTTTCATTCAGATATTTTTCCAATTTCGCTGTCGATGCTTTGATATCTACGGTCTGGCCGTCCTTTTCCTTAGTAATCTTAAATCCGTCGCCGTCTTTTTTAATCTTGGCATCCACCGCGTGGCTGGCAAGCGGAACCACCCGTTCCTCTATGACAGCCTTTGACTTTTTATGATCCAGGACAAAATCCTCGCCCAGCACCATCTTTTCTTTGGATAGTTTCCTCAACTGACGGTAACGCACCCATAGCCTCCCCTTCTTCCCATAGGAGACAGCCTTTTTGGCTACCTTGTCAATGTCATTATAGCGAAGGCCCAGTTCTTCCAGCGTCGCTGCCGCCTTTTTGTCGTCCACTTTCATAGTCACGCTCTCTTTGCGGTCATCCTCCAGATGCTTTTTCAAAGCCTCCTTGGCTTCTTTTCCTGTCATGCCTGACACATTTACGCTTCCGATATAGATATTGTTGCAGATCTTATCCGCTGGAAACTTTGATACATAACGGTAAAGCACTCCATAAGATATGGCAAAGATGATACATACGCATACGAAAACAAGACCAAAAAGGACTTGCCTCCTTCTTCGTCTCATCCTCGACATCCGTTTGCTTTTTTTATTTCCCTTTCTCTGACTTCCTGCAGCCATCTTATTCTCCCATACCCCTTTGCTTTATGGCTATACCATAAGATACGGCACTACCATAGTTGCGATCATTGCAATAATCACTACCATGATCACGATTGCAATGATTCTTCTTGTCTTCTTATTGTTAAAATTCATCCGACTACCTTCTTTTCATATATTTCTCTACATTTTATACTCTTTACAATATTTTTGCAAGAAACATTCCTCACATCTTGGACTGCGTGCCGTGCATATCGTGCGTCCAAACGTAATGATCTGTATATTATATAGGATCCAATGGTCTTTCGGCAGTTCCTTCATCAGATCCTGCTCTATCTTCTCCGGATCCTGATTCTTTGTAAGGCCCAGCCGGTTCGATATCCTTTTTACGTGAGTGTCCACCACTACGCTGGGCTCATGATAGATGTTCCCCCTTATGACATTGGCCGTCTTTCTTCCCACTCCCGCAAGGGACGTCAGTTCCTCTAGGCTCTTTGGAACTTCGCCGCCATATTTATCCATAATATCTTTCATGCATGAGATGATATTCTTTGCTTTATTATGATAAAATCCGGTAGGCTTGATATCCTGTTCCAGCTCTTTTAAGTCTGCGTTGGCAAATGCGAAAGCAGATGGATACTTCTTAAAAAGACTTTCGGTAACGATATTCACCCGCGCGTCCGTGCACTGGGCGCTCAGCATAGTGGCTATCAGCAGCTGCCAAGGCGTCTCGTAGTTAAGATAGCATCTATATTCCGTTCCATACTGTTCATCCAGCATGTCCAGTATCTGGCGTGTTCTTTTCTTCATCTTATCTCCTCGCCGCTTCTAAGAAATTCTGGTTCTATCATACAGGTTCTTGCTTCCTGATTCAACGGATTTCTTTCTTTATAGTCAAAGAGGATGTATTTCCCGATAATGGAAAAGTACTCCATATGGGTCATCTTGCGCATCTGATTCCTGTCATACGGCCCGTAGGACGGAAGATACTGCCGGTTTCTTTCTTCTGCCTCATAGAAATGCCTCAATACTTCCTTGGACACTTTATATTCTCCCGCGAATTCCGGTCGGGTCTTGGCATTTTCCCTCAGATAATAATCGTACGTCAGCAGTTCTCTATAATAGTCTTCCCTATCCGGGTGGCTTTTAACAATAAATTCCAGTAAAATAGCATACCTTGCACTTCTTTTATGCTGGATGCCTCCCAGTCCTTTCTCTTCATAGAATTCCTTCAGCTTATCATACAAATCAAACGCGGAATCGTACGCTTCCTCCAGCGCATCCAAGGTGTGGGTAAACTGCCTGCTGTTATAATAGACCTCCACCATCTCTTCGATACCTTTCAGGCGGATCACGTCCTCATAGGAAAGCCATCTGGTGCAAAGCACTTCGTAAGGAGGCCTGCTTTTGTGCAGCAGACCGTAAGATTCCTTGTGTTCCTCCATATAAGAGCCCTTCAGCACCTTTAAGAATCCCAGCTGCAGCTGTTCCGGCTTAAGAGCATACACCTCATCAAAGGAGCGGGCAAAACGATGGATGTCTTCATAAGGCAGCCCCGCGATCAGGTCCAGGTGCTGATGGATATTCCCATTCTTCTGAATCCTTTCAACGACGTATTTTACAGTTCCAAAATCCATCGTCCTGCGGATTGCCCGTATGGTCTCCGGATTGGTTGATTGAACGCCTATTTCCAGCTGCACCAGCCCCGGCCGCATATGTTCCAGTATCTCTAACTCCTCTTCATTCAGCAAATCTGCCGCTATCTCAAAATGGAAATTCGTAATCCCCCTATCGTGCTGTGCAATATATTTCCATATGCGGATGGCGTGATCATGCCTGCAGTTAAAGGTACGATCCACAAACTTTACCTGAGGCACTCCCTGATCGATAAAAAACTGCAGTTCCTTCTCTACCAGCCCGGCGTCCCTGAATCGCAGACGCTTGTCCACGGAAGACAGGCAGTAGCTGCACGAGAAGGGGCACCCCCTGCTGCTCTCATAGTAGACGATCTTATGCTCGAATGCTTCCATGTGGCGGTAGACAAAGGGAACCTTGCTAAGATCCATTGCCTGGCGCCATGGATTCTCGACAATCCTTCCATCTTCTTTCCGGAAGGTAATTCCCTCCGTCCGTTCAAGTCCCTTGTCGCCTTCCTGATCCTGCCAGATTCTAGACAGTTGGGCAAATGTCTCTTCTCCCTCGCCCTTCATGACTCCCTTTACCTTATGAAGCCGCCGCAGCACGTCCACGGAATCGTAGGACACCTCCGGCCCGCCAAGCCAGATGGGCATATCCGGCCTGATCTTTCCCAGTTCCTCTACCAGTTCTTCCACATAATCCAGATTCCAGATATAGCAGGAAAAGCATGCAACATCCGGCCTGCGCCTGTAGATATCCATCAGTATGTTATCTCTTTGCTGGTTGATCGTATATTCCGCCAGCTCGATCCCTCCTTGCTCCGGCTTATTCCCCCGCCAATCCATTGACTTTGCTTCCGCATAAGCCTTCAGGCTGTATATTGCCAGATTCGAGTGAATGTACTTGGCATTGACTGCTGCTAATAATATCTTCATCTTCTATTCTCCATTTATCCCGTCGAACTATCCCGTCGACTTTTTCCACCTTTCTTTCGATCCTGTTCATTACCTTATAGTCATTATAGCACGCCCTCCACGCATTATCGCATGGGGATTGACAATTTTTCCAAAATAGGTTAAACTTAAGACTCGTGCAGCCGGGGTGTTAGCGGTACCTTGTACCTGCAATCCGCTATAGCAGGGGTGATATTGCGCGAAGGGCACAGTTCTGTAGAGCTGCCCTTGAAAAGTGGCGTTGATGCCTGGGTCTTACGCGACGGAAATCCATGAACCGTGTCAGGTCGGGAACGAAGCAGCACTAAGTGGAACCTTCCGGGTGCCGTGAGGGTGCCTGGGCTGAGCTAACTGTCGAGGTAACGTCTATGGGGCTGGGTTCGAAGCGCAATGCACGAAAAATAAGGCAAATACAAAAGGAGTCATCGCTTTCTCTGCGATTACTCCTTTTTTGTTCTGCGGCTTCGTAATTCTTTGAAGAAATCCTTCATCATCTGGCTGCATTCTTCTTCCAGCACGCCGGTTGTCAATTCTGCCTGATGGTTGAATTCCTTCATCTGCAGCAGATTCAGGATAGATCCGGCACACCCTGCCTTTGGATTCATGCATCCGACTACCACTCTGCTCATCCTGGACTGCACGATCGCGCCGGAGCACATCTGGCATGGTTCCAGCGTTACATACATCGTGCATTCTTCCAGCCGCCAGTCATCCATCTTTCTGCTGGCTTTTCTGATGGCGATCAGTTCCGCATGAGACAGCGTATTCTTATCGGCCATCCTCCGGTTGTATCCCCTTCCAATTATCTTATCCTTATAAACAATTACGCAGCCTATAGGAACCTCCCCTATAGCATAAGCCTTTCTAGCCTGCCTGATTGCCTCTTTCATGTATTTCTCGTCAATACTCTGCATGCTTTTCTCTCCGTCTTTCTACAAGGATCATCGACTGCCAGGTGTCGCTGGCCTTTTCACATACCGGCACCAATAGCCGAATTGCTCCTGCCCATTGTCCTCATCCTCCGCAAGCTCGATGTCCAGATCATCTCTGCGGATGAATTCCGGGAATCCGAATGCCGCGGCAGCTTTGGCTTCCTGCGGATGATAAATCCCGGGAACGCCAAGCCTCAGTCTCTCTCCGTCATCAATCATCGCCAGATGGTGATAGTTATAGTATCCATGAAGCAGGAAATTATTGTTGGAAAGCCTCCACTCGCATCTTGGAAGTCCGGCCAGCTCGTTTCTCTGGATCTTCTTGCACTGGAACCGCGAGGCTGGCATCTCCTCTTGCGGCATTGCCTCTTCTGCCTGTAATTCTTCCTGCACTGGCTCTATCCCGACTATTTGTTCCTGCGGCTCTTCCATGCTGGCCTCTTCTTCCTGTGTTTCCTCCGCCTGTACTTCCTCTATCTGCTCCGCCCGCAGTTCCTCTTCCTGCTCTGCCTGTACTTCTTCTCGCTTTGCCTGCGCTTCTTCTGCCTGCACTGCCTCAGCGCGAAGTTCTTCTTGCTCGTTGCCGGCATCTTCCCCCTCTGCCGGGGCCTGCCGGACCTCTTGAGGGGACCATACCTTCATGTTATTTACATTCACCGGCATGTCATCCCACACCACGGCGTATTTATGGCCGGATTCATTCTCCAGAATGACTCCGTTGATGCGCCGGAAGTTCTCCGGAACTCCGGTATCTTCTTTCGTGTAGTACAGTTGATAATTAATAGCAGGGTTCACATTGTCCACGGTACCCTGCCAAATTCCTACACATCCGTCTCCTTCTTCGTAGAACAGATACAATTGCAGTCTTTTTTCCCCTTTCATATGCAATCCTTTGCCGTGAATATGTATCACGCAATCTTCGTCTCCCTGCTCTACCTTGACAAATCCTACGTTGCGTAGTCTCCTTCCCTGTTCATATTCGTATAAGTAACGAATAAAACGCTTCAATCTTCCACTTCCAATCCTGGTTATTTATCACAATCTATTCCCCAGGATTCCAAAATATGATAGTTATATAATTGCCTTTAACTCCTGATACAGCCTTTTTGCATAACTGTCCGTCATGCCGCATATATAATCCGTCACCAGAAGAAGTCTCAGATATAGTTTTTCTACCTCGGACTTTCCTTCGGCATGGTAATGATATGCCTTTTTATAATTACTGGATATGAAAGATACCATGCGCTCCCCGATAGAGTCCAGCTTGCGCGTCTCGTCATCATAATAGACGATGGCTTTCATAAACTTGTCCATCAGGAAGTCAATCATAGCAGCCTCCGCTACTTCCATCCGATAGATCGTCTCCGTCAGGAACACTTCCTCAAAGGCCATGCTTCCCAGAAGATCCATTAACTTTTCCGCAAACGTCCCTTGAAACAAGTCATGCCTATACCCGCCCTCCATAATTTCATTATAATGAGAGGTAAATCCATAAGTCGCACAGTTGATCAGGAAGCCCTGAACTTTGATGATCCAGTTCTTGATGGCATACTCTTCCGGCTTTTGTACCTGCATTTCCCTGCCTCTGGCATATAGCTGCTCCAGTTTGTCAGCCGGACGGAAGCTTCCCATCTCCTCATCCGGGTATCTTTCCTGCAGCGCGGTCAACTCTTCCAGCAGTTTATGGTAACTGATGAATCCTTTGATAAATGCGTCCTCGATATCCGCCGTCTTATATGCAATATCGTCCGCTGCCTCAAGAATAAATGTGAGTGGATGGCGTCTGCCATTCGTCCCCGTCTCCGCCGCTATCTCTTCAAATATCTCCTCATCGGCAAAATAATATCCCATCTTCTTATCCTTAATGTCCCCGGACTTCTCATTGATACCGGTAGATGGCACCGGATATTTTACGATCGTGTTTAAAAGCGCATACGTCAGATTCATTCCATTTTCATCTACAAGAAAATGAAGCTTTGTCACCAGCCTAAGCGCCTGGGCATTTCCTTCAAAATGATAGAAGTCTTCCCGCATCTGCGGGGTCAGCGCCTTGTCAACCGTCACGCCATGGAACTCCATTCTTGGCAGATTTCTCTCAAACCATTCTCGAATAGCGCTCTCCCCAAAATGTCCGAACGGCGGATTTCCGATATCATGAATCAGCCCCGCGCACTGAAGGATGCTGCATATATCTTCCTTCATCCTGGGCGTGAAACTCGGGTCTTTCTTATATACCAATATATTTTCCCCGATATTCTGGCCCAATGACTTTGCAAACGAAGATACCTCCAGCGAGTGGGTCAGCCGCGTCCTGATAAAATCGCTTTTGTCCAACGGAAAGACCTGCGTCTTGTCTTGCAGCCTCCGAAATGAGGCGCTGCCTATTATACGATGGTAATCCTTCTCGAATTCGCTCCGCAAGTCTGTGTTCTTTCCATATCTATTCTTGCCGGAACTTCCCCGGCTTCTCTTTGTCGATAATAACTGTTCCCAATTCACCTGTCATCACTCTTTTCTATTATACCGGCTAATCCAGATAGATCGGCGGCTCATAATCCTTGCCAAGCAAGGCCTTCTTACGCTCCTGATACCCCAGGAACGCCCACTCCGTCATATCCGTCCATTTGTGGTCGCTCCTGTCATATACCTGGACGTATCCGATACGGTTCGGGTGCATGCGCACGCTGTTGGATTCATATTCCCGTCCGGTATACGGATTGACATCTCCCCGGATGCGGTCTTCTTCCTCTTCCGGTGCCCTGGCCTCTTCTATCTCCTCCGGCGCTGTGGCATATTCGTCCTCGTATTCCTGCGCATACTCTTCCTGGTATTCGTAAGCACCCTCTTTTACATTTTCTTCGCTATTTTCCAGTATTCCTTCGGTTGAGTCTTTGGCATCCTCCTCTTTTGCCAGATTCTCATCCTCTTCCGGATAGATTTCCCTCAGGCCGTTTCCTTGCTTCTCTTCCTCGTCGTTCTTCTTCTTTCTTCTCAAGAGGTAGGATTTCCAGCCATGGCTCTTCTTCTCCCGCTCTTCCCTTTCTTCCTGAGTCTCTCTTTTGCCTGCCTTATTCTCTTCTTCAATCGCTGCCATCTCTTCCAGAAGTTCTTCCACCGGAGCCTCCAGAGGCGGCAGTTCTCCGGTCTCCTGCTCTATCATGGCATCCAGTTCTTCATGGATATCCACCAGTTCGCCAATGGTAATATCCCTTTCCGTAGCCGCGCTTTCCGAAGCAGCCGCCTCCTGTACAGGAATTTCCCGTTTCTCTTCTTTTTGCACGACTTTAGAAGCATCTGCCTTGTCAGATACTTCCAGGATCCTGTCTGGCTCTATATGATTTGATCTTTCTGCTGAAGCGCCGTCATCAAGAATATTCAAATGGAACGGGCAGCCAAGGATCTCGGCAATCATGCGCATATCCTGTTCCTGAAAATTATCCCGGCCCAGCCTCTGCGTCAGATTCTGGCGGGACATCTTCTTCCCGGTATGTGCTTCTATAGTTTCTGCCAGTTCCTTAATCGTCATGCCCTTGCGGCTTAAGATAATTTTGACCTGCTCCCCAAATGTTAAATCCAGCATAACTTGTCCTCCTTATTCAATTAATCTAATATACTCACCCAATAGGTCTCATCTTTCGTAAAGTAAACTCTTTTATTTCTTGATAAACCTAAGTTTTTCCCTTTTATTATTCTAACAAATACTTAAAAACACGTCAACCTATCGTTTAATTCCCGCACCACGTCTCCTTGCAGTTTCAGCACTTCCCGGTCATAGGTCAGTATTCCGTTGATCTCTTCTTCCACGTCCGACAGCTGGGTATATATCGTGGCAGACAGCCCCCTTGGAATGTTGGGAATCACTTCCCTCTCAATCAGTTCCCGGTAGCCCTGCGTTAATTCCTTCTTCTTGACATACAGGCGGTAGCCGTATACCTTCTGATACATCCGGTGGCCCGGCACTCCCAGGGAATAACCCCCGAACTCAGTCAACGCGGTTGCCCTTTTCTCCGGCTTTACTTTCAGAGGGAAGAAATAATCGTGGATGCTGCGGATATCTCCCCCGCCCTGGTCGAACCAGCCGCTGGCCTGATCCAGAAGCCTGGTATTGTCCATCTCTCTCGCAATCCGGGTTACCGTCTTCGCATGGAACTGCCCCCATCCTTCATTAAAGATCACCCATGTCACAATGGAAGGATGGCTCTTTAGATGCCTGATCGTTCCACGCATTTCTTCTACAAACTGCCGCCTGCCACGTTCATCCTTCCGGCCAAGGAGCCCCAGCAGCGAGTCATTCATCCTGATATGGAAGAACTCCATTGCCGTAGCCATATAGGTCACATACCAGCCCTTATAAGGCCGTCCGCCGTTGACCATATCCTGCCATACCAGCATTCCCAGCCGGTCGCAATGATAATACCATCTCTGAGGCTCTATTTTCACATGCTTTCGGATCATATTGAACCCCAGTTCCTTCATTGTACGGATATCGTATATCATCGCATCGTCGCAGGGAGGCGTATACAGGCCTTCCGGCCAGTATCCCTGGTCCAGCACCCCTTTTTGGAAATAAGGGCGGTTATTCAGACAGATTCTTGGAATGCCATGGCCGTCTTTTTTGACCTCTATCTTTCGCATGGCTGCATAACTTTCTATCTGGTCTTCCCCCATCGTTACTTCTATATCATACAGGAAAGGATCCTCCGGGCTCCAGCTGTGCATTTCTTTTAGCGGAATATCCACCGGATGGCCGGATCTTCCTCCTACCTGCACCGGCTGCATTTCTCCCGACGAAACCGTGACCTCTACCGGCTCGCTCCTTCGCGCCTCTATGGTAATGCGCAGGCAGCCGCTGTCATAAACAGGCGTGCTGGAAATGCCTGTAATATAGTTATCCGGCACCTGTTCCGCCCATACCGTCTGCCATATCCCGCTCTGGGCCGTGTAGAACATGCCGCCTCTTTTTAACTTCTGCTTGCCCCGGCTGTAATAGGAGGCATCGCTATAGTCCCTTGCCAGCACCACCAGTTCGTTGCCATCCTCGCATAGCGCCTTTGTTATATCCGCAGTAAATGGCAGATAGCCTCCAAGGTGCTTCTTTACCAGCGTCCCATTTACATAGACTTCCGCGTATTGGTCTACAGCCCCGAAATTAAGAAGCCATCTCCTGCCCTCTTCCGGACGCATATGCTGGGGAAGCCTTCTGCGGTACCACAAATATTCCCTGGGCTTTAACTGCCTTTTTACCCCGGATAACTGGGACTCCGGGGAAAATGGGACACAGATGGCCCCGTCGTACTTCTCCGGCATTCTATTTTCTCCAGTAATGGCATAGTCCCACATTCCATTCAGGTTTATGTAACTGTTCCGCCTCATAAGCGGCCTTGGATATTCCTCCAGCACATGCTCCCTGTCTATCTTATCACTCCACCTTGTCTTTAACTGCCTCATACATTCACCTCGCGCTTGCTTACAATTCTATTGCCTGAAGTTCCCCTATGTCCGGATCTGTGGTACAGACTGCCATTGCGGCATGGACCCCCTGCATCCGATATTCCCTGCAGTAATATGCATCCGCATACTCCTCAGGCTTCCTGGCGATCACAGGCTTTCCACCCTGATCCCATCCAATCTCATAGGAACGCATATCCATAGCCATGCCCTTCCTCGTGGCTTTCATGAAACTTTCTTTTAATACCCAGTAGCGGTAAAACAGCCAGGTCTTACATTCCGGATCTTTCGTCTCTGCTATATGGCGATATTCCCTTTCGCCAAAGAACCGTCTTGCCACTGACAGACGCAACTCTTTTACCTCTTCCAGATCGCAGCCTACTTGGGCCTTCGCCACATCACTATAGGCGCACAGCACATAATCCCCGGAATGGGAAAGGTTGAATACGGCCTCTTGCGGCACTTGGCCTGCCTTCTTAATCTTCTCCCACAGAATCCACGCCCCCACGCTCCTAGCCTTGTCTTCCTTAAACCGCAGCTTATCCGCCTTTTCCTGCCTCCAGGCAGGAATCTTGCGGTAGTATGCACGATAGTTTTCTTCTATTAACAATGGCGTTATCTTTGCTATATATACTCTCACCATATTTCTGACCATTCCCCGCTGTTTGAATTTCTTCTATTATAAGAGTGTATGGAATAATTTACAAGGTATGGCTCCAACCTATTTTTCGGATAAAAATAATTTTTTATAAAAAGAGGTTGACAACTAAATGCACATGCGTTAGTATATCCTTAGTTTCACACTTTAAACAACTAAAATTTTACAGTGCGAATATTTTACAGTATGAATATTCATCAGGCACTGGTATGCATATGGAGGATGTTAACGATGATTATTGTATTGAAACCACGCACAACAAAAGAAGATATTACCCGGGTCGAGCAGATGATTAAAAGGAGAGGCCTGGACACTCACATCGTAGAAGGCCAGGAAATGACCATCATTGGATGTATCGGGGATACGACCAAGATTGACTCTAAACTATTTGAAGTAGATTCTTCCGTAGATAAGGTCATGCATGTGCAGGAGCCGTATAAACTTGCAAACCGGGCATTCCACCCCGAGGACTCCACCATTGACGTCTCCGGCGTAAAGGTGGGCGGAGGAAATCTGGCATTGATTGCCGGACCATGTTCGGTAGAGTCCTATGACCAGGTGCTTGAGATTGCCAAGGCAGCCAAGGCTTCCGGAGCCAACCTTTTAAGAGGCGGCGCGTTCAAGCCAAGAACCAGTCCCTATTCTTTCCAGGGACTTGGGCTGGAGGGCTTAAATATCCTCTGCGAGGTAAAGAAAGCAGTAGGCCTTCCCATCGTAACGGAACTGATGTCTCCGGATCACCTGGACGTATTCAACGAAAAAGTGGATCTGATCCAGATCGGCGCACGCAACATGCAGAACTTTGATCTTCTCAAGCAGCTGGGGCAGGTAGATCGGCCTATTCTCTTAAAGAGAGGCCTCAACGCCACTTACGAAGAGTGGATGATGTCCGCGGAATATATCATGGCTTCCGGAAATGAGAATGTAATCCTCTGCGAGCGGGGAATCCGCACCTTTGAAACCTACACCCGCAATACGCTGGATCTGCAGAGCATTCCGGTATTGCGCAAGCTGACCCATCTTCCGGTGATTGTAGACCCAAGCCATGCCGGAGGCAAATGGTGGCTGGTAGAATCTATGGCAAAAGCCTCCATCGCTGCCGGAGCAGACGGACTTATGGTCGAGGTACACAATGACCCGGAAAATGCGCTGTGCGACGGCGCCCAGTCATTAAAGCCCCGGAAATACGACGAACTAATCAAGGAAGTCTCCCAGATTGCCAAGGTAATCGGGAAAAGCATATAATAGGAGAAATCTATGAAACTTACGGTAAACCTGGGAAAAGACAGCTATCCCATCTACATTGAAAATAACATATTGTCTCAGGCCGCCTCTTATATCAGCGAGGTGTTTACCGGCAGGCGGATTATCATTATATCTGATGATCATGTATATCCGCTTTACGGCAGTCCGCTCCTGAAAACTCTTTCCGAACAGTACGAGTGCCATCAGCTGGTACTCCCTCACGGCGAGGCAACCAAGAGTTTCAAGTCCCTGCCTGCCATATACACTGCCATGCTGAACGCGAGGATTACCAGAAGCGACCTGGTAATCGCATTAGGCGGAGGCGTCATCGGAGACCTGGCCGGATTTGCCGCCTCCAGTTTTCTACGCGGAGTACGGCTGGTTCAGATTCCCACCTCCCTTCTTGCACAGGTAGACTCTTCCGTAGGCGGAAAAGTCGCCGTAGACCTGCCACAGGGCAAGAACCTGGTAGGCGCGTTCTATCAGCCTTCAATGGTCCTGATCGATCCAATGGTGTTAGATACGCTGAATGAACGATTTATCAACGATGGCATGGGAGAGGTAATCAAGTACGGATGCATTAAAGATGCCGATCTGTTCCATACCTTGGAATCACACGGTTCTTTCGAAAAATTGAAGGAAGAGCTGCCTGCCATCATCTTGCGCTGTGTAGACATCAAACGGATGGTTGTAGAGAATGACCAATATGACACCGGAGAGCGTATGCTTCTGAATTTTGGGCATACCCTTGGACACACAATTGAACAGCATTTCAACTACCAGAGGGAAAGTCACGGAGAGGCAGTAGCCATCGGCATGTTTCAGATTACCAAGCTTGCTCAGGAACAATGTCTGACTGCTCCCGGTACTGCCAAGCGTATCCTGGATGTATTGCAGAGTTACGGGCTGCCTTATGAATGCGGCCTTCCGCTCCAGGAATTGACAGACGCCATAGCCCTGGATAAAAAGAATCTCAATAATCTGCTAAATGTTGTCCTGCTGCGTGAAATAGGCTCCAGTTATATTCACCCTACGACTCTGGACTTTTTCAAAAAAAATATAAGAAACGTATAGTATGGAGGAATATATCATGAAATTAGAAGGAAAAATCGCAATCGTAACAGGCGCAGGAAAAGGAATTGGGCGCGAGGCAGCGCTGGCAATCGCCGAAGAGGGCGCAACCGTTGTCGCTGTAGCAAGAACACAGGCTGACCTGGATGAGACGGTAAAAATGATCGAAGAAAAAGGCGGCAAGGCAGTCTCACTCTCCCGGGACTTAACGGACGGACAGCAGGTGCAGTCCATGGTGGACACGGTAGTCGAAAAATACGGCCGCATCGATATTCTGGTCAACAACGCCGGCGGCTATCCATCCGAGATCTATGACAAGGTAAAAAAGCAGGCCATTAAGATCTGGGAATGGACCGAGGCCCAGTGGGATCAGATCATCAAGACCAACTTACGGATTCCGTTCCTTTGCATCAACAAGGTGGTTCCGGTAATGATCAAGCAAGGAGGCGGGGATATCGTCAGCGTATCTTCCAGAATGGGAAGAATCGCTTCACAGATGGGAGCATATGCAGTGGCGAAAGGCGGCATTATCACATTGACCAAGACGACCGCCATCCAGACGCAGGAGTATGGCATCAAAGTCAATGCTGTCTCACCCGGAATTGTAGATACGCCAGGACAGCGCGTATATAACCACAACGTAGGACAGGATGATATCAAGATGGGAAGCGCCCAGGATGTGGCTAAGGCCATCCGATATCTGCTGTGTGATTCTCCGGCGGTAATGACCGGACAGTCCATCGACCTGTTCACCACAGTATAGTCTTAGATTCGAAGGCATGAACTGCCAGTTTAATAGAAGAACGCCCCATGCTCCCATCCATAAAAGGCGGAGCATGGGGCGTCTTTCTATTGAAAACCTACCATATATTCAGCACATGCTGCATGCCAAGGCTTACCAAGGTAATTCCGATCCAGCAGGCCATCCCCATGAGAATCGGCTTTCCCCCTGTCTTAACCAGCTTGATAATATTCGTATGCAGCCCTATGGCTGCCATTGCCATGATAATAAAGAACTTGGACAATTCCTTGAGCGGAGCGAACACTTCCATAGGCACGCCTACAGCCGCTGCAATCGTCGTGATGATGGATGCGCCGATAAAGAACAGGATGAAGAAAGGGAATACCTGCTTGATGGATACCTGTCCGCCACCCTCTTCTTCCGCTTTGTAAGTCCGGAATACCGCAAGCGCTAAAGTGATGGGGATAATTGCCAGCGTCCTGGTAAGCTTTACGGTAACCGCCTTGTCTAGCGTGGCATTTCCCAGCGCATACATGCTGTCCCAGGTGGACGCCGCCGCTGTAACGGACGAAGTGTCATTAATCGCGGTTCCCGCGAAGATTCCAAAGGCCTCGCCGGAATTCTGGGAGAATCCCAGAAACGCGCCCAGTGTAGGAAATAAGATTGCCGCAAGTACGTTGAAGAAGAAGATAACCGAAATCGCCTGGGCCACTTCCTCATCGTCCGCGTCAATGACAGGCGCCGTAGCCGCAATCGCGGAACCGCCGCATATAGAAGACCCAACTCCCACCAAGGTAGATATTTTACCCGGAATATGCATCACTCTGTGAAGCACATAGGCAATTACCAGGGAAGTGGTAATTGTAGATATAATAATCGGCAGGGACTGCCTGCCCGTCTTAAAGATTACCTCCAGATTCAGCCCGAATCCCAGCAGGACTACGGCGTACTGGAGTATCTTCTTAGAAGTATACTTGATGCCGCTCTCCAATGCGGACTTGTCCTTAATCATCAACGTAATTACCATGCCCGCGATAATCGCGATCACCGGGCCGCCGATAATCGGGAACTTCTTGCCCAGCAGCCAGGAGGGCACAGCAATGCACAGGCATGCCAGCATGCCCTTCCAGTTTTTCTTAATAAAATCCATGTTAATCCTCCACTATATCTATATTCTCGTTTAAATTCCTAGAAAATAATACCATGCGAATATAATCATGTAAAATTATTATTATTTATTTATTCATAAGAATATGTTATGGTATATAACATAAAGGATTCTACCATTCTATTGAAAGGAGACGTCATGCTAGACAACCGTACCATTACATTTTTAACTGTATGCAAGGAAATGAACTATACCCGTGCTGCCGAGAAGCTTAATATCTCCCAGCCTGCCGTATCCCAGCACATCCAGTATATGGAGGACTATTATGGAGTCAGGCTTTTTCGCTTCATCGGCAAAAAGCTGATCCTAACAGACGCAGGAAGGCTGCTGCAGCGTTCCCTTACAGCCCTCCATAATAACGAGATCTACCTGAAGGAGCAGCTGTCCTTCATCAACGATAAGAAACAGACGCTGCGGTTCGGCGCTACGCTGACGGTAGGCGATTTTATGATTGCAAGGCCTCTGTCAGACTTTCTCGCCAAACATAAGGGCGCTGATATCTCCGTCACTGCGGCAAACACAAAAGAACTGCTGCAGAAGTTAGATTCCGGGGAAATCGACTTTGCCATCTTGGAGGGGGATTACCCCAAGACCCTTTATAACCATCAGCCTTATATTATTGATAACTTTATTCCCATCTGTGGGAAAAAATATCCGTTTGCCGCACCGCCTGCCCGGCTGTCCGATCTGATTGGCGAGCGCCTGATCCTGCGCGAATCCGGCTCCGGCACCAGGATGATCCTGGAACACATGCTGATAGAAAATGGCATTAGCCTGGAGGATTTCTCCAATGTAATCACCATCGGGAATATGAGCGCTATCAAGGATATGGTCATTGCCGGCTGCGGCATTACCTTCCTTTATGAAACCGCTGTGCAAAAGGAACTGCGTTCAGGAATAATAAAGAAGCTGGACTTGTCTGACTGCCGCATCCAGCACGAGATTTCAATCGTCTGGAAAAAGGATAATCTGTTCGAAGACTCGTTCAAAGAACTTTTTGAAGATTTATTCCAAATTTGTTAACAAATAGTTCTCATTTTCATCACGGTTTTATCACATTTTCCTCCTATACTAATAATTGTTCAGAAGAACAACACTTAAAAATCTTTTTCATAACTTTTTCCTCAGGACTGCACTCCTCCCAAATTGCAGTCCTTTTTAATTGCCAAAAACACTGCTTAAAAAGGCAGCAATCCCGCTTTCATTCAAGAACGGGATTGCTGCCTGTGTTTTTTTATACTAGCCCCATGGATTCTCCGTAGGGTATCTTACGCCTTTTGGCTGGTTGTATCCGATCTCTTCTAATGGAACTCCGATATACTTGTACACTTCGTACAATGCCTTCCCATAGTTTCCGAAAGCCACTGCGCCGTGGTGGGGATAGTTGCCTTCGATCAGCACGTGGCGATAGAATCTTCCCATCTCAGGAATGGCAAATACACCGATAGATCCAAAAGATCTTGTTGCCACCGGAAGAATCTCTCCCTGGGCGATATAGCCGCGCAGCACGTTGTCTGCCGTGCTCTGCAGACGGAAGAATGTGATATCTCCAGGAGCGATGTCTCCCTCCAGCGTCCCCTGCGTTACTTCTTCCGGAAGGGTCCTTGCCATAATCTTCTGGTACTTCATCTCGCAGGATGCCAGTTTGCCGGATGCGGTGTTGCCGCAGTGGAAGGCCATGAAGGTATCCTTGTGGGTATAGTCGAACGTTCCGCCAATTTCGGCAGCATACATATCAGCAGGTACAGAGTTGTTGATGTCCAGAAGCGTCACCGCGTCCTGGCTTACAACGGTACCAATGAACTCGCTCAGCGCGCCGTAGATATCAACCTCGCAGGATACCGGGATTCCCTGTGCTGCCAGGCGGCTGTTCACATAGCAGGGAACGAAGCCAAACTGGGTCTGGAATGCTGGCCAGCATTTTCCGGCGATAGTCACATATTTCCGGTATCCTCTGTGCTCCTCGATCCAGTCTTTTAATGTAAGCTCATACTGTGCAAGTTTGGATAGAATCTCAGGCTTCTTATTTCCTGCCCCCAGTTCCTCTTCCATTTCCTTTACGACAGCAGGAATTCTTTCATCTCCCTCATGCTGATTGAATGCCTCGAAAAGATCCAGTTCTGAATTTTCTTCAATCTCTACGCCCAGGTTATAAAGCTGCTTGATCGGCGCGTTGCATGCCAGGAAGTTTAGCGGCCTTGGGCCGAAGCTGATGATCTTTAAGTTATTAAGGCCTTCTACCGCGCGGGCGATCGGAAGGAAGTCGTGGATCATATCCGCGCATTCCTCGGCCGTCCCAACCGGATACTCCGGAATATAGGCCTTAATATTGCGCAGTTTCAGGTTGTAGCTGGCATTGAGCATCCCGCAGTATGCGTCGCCACGGCCGTCCAGCAGATTGTCGCCGCTTTCCTCAGCGGCAGCCATGAACATCTTTGGCCCGTCAAAATGTTTTGCGAGCAGAGTCTCGGATATCTCCGGTCCAAAATTGCCAAGGTATACGCACAGCGCATTGCATCCGGCCTTCTTGATGTCTTGAAGCGCCTGCACCATATGGATCTCGCTCTCTACGATGCAGACCGGGCATTCATAGATATCCGCCTCGCCATATTTTGCCTTGTATGCGTCTGCCAACGCCTTCCTTCTATTGACAGAGAGGCTCTCTGGGAAGCAGTCTCTGCTGACAGCAACGATTCCTACTTTGATTTCAGGTATGTTCATCATCATATTCTTCTCCTTTATATTTTCATTTTTACTTTCCTGGCTGCCCATAATATGCATTTGCGCCATGTTTCCTGTAATAGTGCTTATCCTGCAGTTCCTGCGGCGCGGGGACATTCTTTGGATTGATCATCTCGCAGCGGGCTGCCATCTTGGCCACCTCTTCCAGAACCACCGCGTTATGTACCGCTTCATGGGCATCTTTCCCCCAGGTAAACGGTCCATGGTTCTTGCACAGCACTGCCGGCGTGGCAATAGAGTCCAGCCCCTGCCGTTCGAATTCATCGGCGATCAGCACGCCTGTATTCCTCTCATACGCCTCATCGATCTCTTCCTTGGTGAGATTCCTTACGCAAGGAACCTCTCCGTACAGATAGTCCGCATGGGTCGTGCCATAGCACGGAATCCCCCTTCCTGCCTGCGCCCAGCTGGTTGCCCAGGAAGAGTGGGTATGTACGATTCCTCCCACATTCGGGAAACGGTTATAGAGCACTACGTGAGTAGCGGTATCCGAGGAAGGGTTATAATCTCCTTCCACTTTATTTCCGTCAAGGCCTACTACTACCATATCCTCAGGCCTTAGCTTATCATAGTCTACGCCGCTTGGCTTGATGACGAACAGGCCTTTCTCTCTGTCAATGCCGCTGACGTTGCCCCAGGTAAATGTGACCAGACCATACTTAGGAAGAAGCATATTGGCTTCGTATACTTCTTTTTTTAATTCTTCTAACATCTTACTTCCGACTCCTTTTTCTTAGATCAGGTGATCTACTGCTGACTGCTCGATTGCAATTCCTTTTTTGTATCTCTCGATAAAGACCTCGAATCCTTCTACATCCTTCGCGTCCGGATCCATGCTGGTGCCCGTGCTGCCTGCGAATACCTTTCCTGACAGGTAATCTTGAAGGCTCTCTTTCTCTTCCTTATGAATCATATAAGACGCAAGGAGTGCCATTCCCCATGGGCCGCCTTCCCCGGCTGTCTCCATAACGGATACTGGTGCGTTGATCGCTGCTGCCAATATCTTCTGTCCTACCCCTTTGGTCTTGAACAGTCCGCCGTGCCCCAGCATCGTGTCAATCTCCACGTGCTCTTCCTTTAGCAGAATATCCATGCCAACCTTCAGCGCCCCGAGGGCAGTAAACAGGTTCGCCCTCATGAAGTTGGCCAGGTTGAAGCTGCTCTTTGGAGATCTGACAAACAATGGTCTTCCTTCCATGACCCCAGTCATATTTTCTCCGGAGAGATAGCCGTAAGACAATAATCCGCCGCAGTCGGCATCGCCTTCCAGCGCTTTGTTATACAGAGTTCCAAACAGCTGGTTCATGTCTACTTTCATGCCGAAGCTTTCTGCGAATTCCCGGAAGATTCCCACCCAGGCGTTCAGATCTGACGTACAGTTGTTGGCATGCGCCATAGCAACCTGGCTTCCGTCAGGGGTAGTTACAAGATCAATCTCTGGATGTACTTTCTTCAATTCTTTCTCCAGGACTACCATTGCAAACACAGATGTTCCTGCTGACACATTGCCGGTACGCTTGGCCACGCTGTTGGTTGCGGCCATACCCGTACCTGCGTCTCCTTCCGGCGGCGCCACAGGAATTCCGGCCTTGAGGCTTTTGCTGTCATCAAGAAGGCGCGCGCCTTCTTCCGTCAGATTACCGGCAGCCTCTCCCGCAGCCAGGACCTTCGGGAGGATATCTTTTAATTTCCATGGATAGTTCTTATCTGAAACCAGCGTATCGAAATTGTCCATCATTGACGCATCATAATCTTTGGCTTTCACGTCAATCGGGAACATTCCGGAGGCATCTCCAATGCCGATGACCTTTTCTCCAGTCAGCCTCCAATGAATATATCCGGCGAGCGTGGTGATATACGCCACATCCTTGACATGCTCCTCGTCATTTAAAATTGCCTGATACAGATGGGCGATGCTCCATCTCTGAGGGATATTGTACTGGAACAGTTCCGTCAGTGCTTCGGCCGCAGGGCCTGTGGTGCTGTTTCTCCAGGTACGGAACGGTACCAGCAGGTTTCCTTCTTTGTCAAATGCCATATAGCCATGCATCATCGCGCTAAATCCCATGGCTCCTACTTTCTTAAGTGTCACGCCGTATTTTTCCTTTACATTTGCCGCCAGATTCTGGTAACTGTCCTTTAATCCTTCCCAGATATCATCCAGCGTGTATGTCCAGATTCCGTCGTCCAGGCGGTTCTCCCATTCATGGTCTCCCACCGCGATCGGGTTATGGTCTTCATCGATCAGGACTGCCTTAATGCGGGTAGAGCCAAGTTCGATTCCCAGAACTGCCCTGCCATTTTCAATCATCTCTTTTACATTACTCATACAGATTCTCCTTCCGGCTTGCTTCTGCCTGTTATCTATTTCCGATATGCAACGCTGTTCCACAGCAGTTCATTCTTAAACTGGCGGATGGTGGTATCCTTATCGATGTATACCGCCTCGATTCCCATGCTTGCCGCCCAGTCTCCCATCTGCTGCGCGCTTAGGTCATAAGAAAATGCGGTGTGGTGCGCTCCGCCTGCCAGAATCCAGGCCTCAGCCCCTGTCTGAAGGTTCGGCTTAGGCGTCCAAAATGCCGTTGCCACCGGAAGTTTCGGCATCGGCTTCTCCGTCTTCTTGCAGTCTACTTCATTGATGATCAAGCGGAACCTGTCCCCCAGGTCAATCAAAGAGGTAGCGATTGCCGGGCCTTCCTTCGCCGTAAATACAAGTCTTGCCGGGTCTTCCCGGTCACCCATGGACAGCGGCTGCTCTTTGATGCTGATCTTGCCGTCCGCAATGGATGGGCAGACTTCCAGCATATGGGCCTGAAGAATCCCTTCCTTGCCCGGCACCAGGTTGTATGTATAATCTTCCATGAAGGATGTTCCTTTGGCGTCCTTCATTCCAGCTGTCATAATCTTCATAAGGCGTACCATGGCTGCGGTCTTCCAGTCGCCTTCCCCTCCGAATCCGTATCCCTTCTCCATGAGTCTCTGGATTGCCAGGCCCGGAAGCTGCTTTAAAGTGCCCAGATCCCCGAAATGGGTTACGATTGCCTGATAATTCTTTTCAGCAAGGAACCGTTCGAATCCAATCTCGATCCCGGCCTGCACCGCTACATGCTCCCGGAATTCCTTCTCATCACGGCCTTCCAGCAGAATCTCATACTTGTCATAATATTCTTCCACCAATACGTCGATATCGCCTTTGGATACTTCTTCCACTGCCGCGGCGATCTCATTTACCGGATAAGCGTCTACTTCCCAGCCGAACTTGATCTGGGCCTCTACCTTATCGCCTTCTGTTACCGCGACGTTTCTCATGTTATCTGCGATCCGCATTACACGGATATGGCTGCTTTCTATGACGCCTACCGCCGTTCTCATCCAGGAGCCAATCTTCTCCTGCACATCAGCGTCTGCCCAATATCCCATTACCACCTTTCTTTCCATCCCAAGGCGGCTGAAAATATGACCGTACTCCCGGTCTCCGTGAGCGGCCTGATTCTCATTCATAAAGTCCATATCGATCGTGTCATACGGAATCTCCCGGTTAAACTGGGTATGCAGATGCAAAAGAGGCTTTCTGTACTCCTGTAATCCCAGAATCCATGACTTTGCGGGGGAAAATGTGTGCATCCATGTAATCACGCCTGCGCAGTTTTCATCCATGTTGGCTTCATTAAAGGTCTTTCTGATTAATTCGTTAGTAATCAAGGTCGGCTTCCATACCACCTCATACGGAAGATTGCCGGACGCGTTCAACTCCTCGACAATCTTCTGTGAATGTTCTGCAACATGAGCCAGGCACTCATCTCCATACAAATCCTGTGATCCGGTACAGAACCAAAACTGATAATTCTTTGTCTCTAACATCTTATCTTCTCCTTCTTTCATAAACTGTTTCAAACGGGCAACTTTAACTTTGCTTCTATTATAAGAAATCACGCTTTTTCTATTCAATTTCATAACTCTGCCATTTCCGGCCATAAGTTACCTAATCCGACCGAAATCCAATTGCATTTCTTCCTTGATGCGATTACAATTGAAGTACCAGAAACGCTATGCCAGAAAGGAGGAATCTATATTGAATCTCGCCGAATTGTGCCACCTTATCACATCGCCGCAGATTAAATCGCTGCCGCCAGACCACAGGCTGGGCGCCCGCCTGGTCTGCCCGGAATATTCCAAGTCGGTTCAGGAAGTAAAATCCTATCCGCTGCTTCGCGAAGAGCGTCTCTTCGCCTTGTGCTGGGACATTACTCCAGAGCCGTTGATACACGCTACGATGTATCCGTCGCCTGAGCCTTTCTGTTACCACTGTTCCTTCTTATCCGGCGAGATGACCCAGCTTCATACCCACGACTACATCGAGCTTGCCTATGTGGTAGAAGGAGAATTCCGCCAGAGAATCCTGGGCAATGACATCGTTTTTCGCAAAGGAGAACTCTGTCTTATCGACAAGAACTGCCTGCACCAGGACTATCTGCTTAAGGAGCCTGCCACCATACTTTTTCTCGGGATTGCAAACGATATGTTTTCTGAGATCATGGATGAGAACATTACGACCCAGAAGATCATCTCCTTTTTGCAGTCTGCTTTATTAAAGCAGAAAGACTTGCAGCAGTATCTTCACTTCAAGCCAGGGACTGGCGCTTCTAAGGAGATGGAAGACTGCCTGTGTCTGCTGCTTGACGAACTAAGAAACGGCGCCACTGGCTCCCGCTATATCTGCAAGGGCCTGCTGCTTCGCATCTTCCGGATTATGAGTTCCAAATATGAGTTCTCCCTTTCCAGAGAGCAGAGGAAGACCATGAACTGGATTATCTTCGAAGAAGTCTCCGAATATATCCAGCAGAATTATAAAGACGTGATCATCCAGGATCTGGTAGATGTCTTTCATTTCCAGGAGGATTACTTTAACCGTCTGATCAAGAGCAAGACCGGCCTGACCTACTCCGCCTATGTCCAGCAGATACGGCTTGAACGTGCGGAACGGCTCCTTCTTACTACGCCAAAAAGCATAGAAGAGATCGCAGAGAATGTCGGCTATCATAATAAGGGATATTTTTATAAGATCTTCCAGGAAAAATATGGGATGACGCCCTCCAGGTATCGGAAGCAGGCGTAGAACCAAAAAGAGAGCAGCCGCACTATCGTGCTACTGCCCTCTTTTCATCTGATTATCTTATTTCCCCGGGTTCCTGGCCACCGGCAGGATCTGGCTTCTCGTCCAGCAATTGCCGAATCAATTCCGGACTTTCCTCCGTCCAGTCCGCGATCTCCTCCACAGACATTCCCTTGTGATATTTTTTTATTGCCAGTTCCCTTAATTTATTACGCGCTCCTTCTTCTCGTCCTTCTTTTCTTCCTTCTTCCTTTCCTTCTTCCCTTTCATAATATTTCTCTTCCCAAGCCTGCATATACTTCACCCCGACTTCCTCGCTGAGCCTCACCTTACGCACCCGCCTATGGATCCGTTTGATCCGCTGGCTGTCCGTGCTTGCCGCCCTCTCATCCGTGGTTTCCTCCAGATAATGCAGGAACTCTGCCAGTTCCCGGGGCACCTCGTCGAACAGGAAGCGGCTGGTAAGGTTCAGTTCTTCCAATGGTATTAAGTTTTGTTTTTTGTCCATAGGTTTCTCCTTTCATCTTATCACAAGCAAAAGTCTCTTAACAGATAAAAAGTCAAAAAATCACACGCAAGCGCATCCCTCCTGACGTCATTGGATTGAAATCATAACATTGGATTAATCGGCGATCTGCCATAGAATAAAAAAGAATGTCTGATTTGATGTTATGCTAGCATATTTCCGCAAATATTACAAGACCCGGCAAGTCGGATAGCCTTCCGGCCGCATTAAAAATTGCGTAACAGATATAGCAATCCGTTACGCAATAAACCTTGCCTTCTACAGGCATTTATCCAGTTCCTGCTCGCACAGAGGATACTTCTTCACCGCAGGCTTCTCGATTCGCTTTCCTCTCATCACGACCATATATGGATTTCTGAGAGCGCCAAGATCCTCAATTGGACTTTCCTCCGTAATAAGAAAGTCTGCGCTTTTTCCGGCCTCAATGCTGCCTGTCTCCTTCTCAATCCCAGCAATAGCGGCGTTGCGCTTGGTGGCTGTATACAGGGCGAATGTCTTGCTGACTCCTACATATTTGTGGAAATAATGCAGTTCTCTCCACATATCATAATGGGTTACAAATGGACAGGCGGTATCCGTGCCAAGCCCTACCGGAATCCCTTCTGCAAGCGCTGCCTTGGCGCATCCGATGATCCCTTCCATGACTACATTGCCGTTATACCGCATCATTTCCGTGCTGTGTGTCAGTTCAGGGCTGAATTTCGCAAGGGGAAGCGCCGGGGATATCGTACAGATATGGCAGGCATTCTTCTCCCTGAATAACGCCAGGATCTCTTCATCCACTGCCGCTCCATGTTCAATGGTATCCACTCCGTTCTCCAGGGCTACCCTTACCCCTTCCGGGCTTTCTGCGTGGGCTGCCACACGCAAGCCCGCCTGATGAGCCTCCTCGCAGCATGCCTTGACATAAGCCGGAGGCATCTTAAGCGCGCCTGGCTCCCCTTTCTTCGTTGCATCCAGAACCCCGCCTGTTATCATAATCTTGATCCAGTCCGGCTTCTCTGCAATTATAGAGCGAACCAGCGTGCGGCATTCTTCCTCGCTTCCAGCCTCATAGGCAACGGAGCCGGCCATATGTCCTCCAGGAACAGACACTGCCATGTTGGATACCAGCATCCGGGGACCCATGATCTTCCCTGCATTCACACGGTCGCGGATGATCGCGTCAAAATTGCCTAGCCCCCCAACCGTACGGATCGTAGTAACGCCGGACAAGAGTTCCGTCTTCGCATAGTTCTCGCACATGCGCAGTCCTACCTTCTTTGTCAGGGCGTTCTTCATCACCAGTTTTGCCGCGGCCTTGCTGTCCTGCTCCTTTTTCTTTGGCGCTCCGCTGCCCGGAAGGTGCACGTGAAGATTGATAAGCCCGGGCATCAAGTATCTCCCTCCGAGATCGATGACCTTATCGCCGGGCTCCGGGACGATATCTCCTCCAATCTCCAGAATCTTCCCTTCCTCCTCCACCACCGTCATATTCTCCTGGGGGATCATATCTTCGCTTCCGTCCAATAATGTACAATGAATATATGCCGTCTTCATAACTATCGCTCTCCTTTCCATTCCCCCTATCATACTCCTATTTATTCTTATAATCAATAAACTCTTGTACATTATCAGCCGTAACTGGGGCGTGAGGCACGCGCACATATTGCCCCTTAAGTTCTGGCACTTCTTGCTTAGGGTCTTCTCCTTCGGCACAGGCGCATGCAATTCCCAGGATGCTTTCCGCCTGCCCTCTGGCATCATTCATGACCGTCCCCGCCATCTCTCCTTTGATAATCTTTTCCAGGCCATCCTCCGTCCCGTCTATGCCTACTACGATAGGGCCGTTTCCGCCGGACATCCCATTCTCTTCCAGCGCTTCTATGGCTCCCATCGCCATCTCGTCGTTATTGCTTAAGACCACTTCTATCTCACTTCCATACTGGCCTATCCATTCCTGCATCAATTCATACGCGGGAGACCGCATCCAGTTGCCAGTTCCGCTGGCAAGCTTCTCCGTCACGATCCCTTCGTTCAAGATCGTTTTCACAGAATACTCTGTGCGGATCAGGGAATCCTGATGGACCTGCTCGCCTTCCAGCATCACATACTGAAGCTTGCCATCTCCGTTCTTATCTATCCGGGACTCCTGGCTCTTCCAGGCATCTGCCACGATCTGCCCCTCCAGCTTTCCCGCTTCCCTGGCATCCGTCCCCACATAATAAGTCTGATCCCAGATCGCCATATCCTCTTCCACCGGCTCGCGGTTAAAAAAGATTATGGGAATGCCCGCTTCCTTCGCCTTATCTACGATCACTGCCGCTACCGTACGATCTACCATATTCACGCAGATCGCGTCATAGCCTTTGCTGATAAAGTCATCCACCTGGTCATTCTGGCTGCTTTGGCTGTTCTTAGCATCCGCGATATTTACAACCACCTTTTTCCCCAGCTTCTCTTCTTTATCCTTGACCTCATTCTCCAGTGAAGCGCAGAGGGATGAGATGAATGCGTCGTCCCCTCGGTATATGGCCACTCCAATCTTTATCCCTGTCTTTTCTTCCTTCTTTTCAACTCCTGCGCATCCGGCCATCAAAGCCGCCAGGCACAGCGCCAGACAGATGCTGGCTATCCTGGATTTCATCTTCTTCATAACATTCCCTCTTTACTGAACAAATGGAAATAACAGCCTCTGGTTCTCTGTGGTATAGATGCTTTCTCCGTCAATAACGGAAAAGTCTATCTCCCTTTCTCTTCCTGTATCCCGCAGATCTATGCCAAGCGCCTTTGTCGTGCTTAAATAGCCGGCGCTATACTCGCTGGAGACTCCGATCGCGCTGATCTTTCCCTCTTCAAGATAGGAGATAATCTGGTTGGACTTTCCGATCCCATAGACCCTCGCATCACCTAAGGCGAGGCCTTCCTTCTTGATCTTTCCACACAGTTCCAGCTGAATGGTGCCAAACGTGATGATGGCCGATACGTCCGTCCTCTTCATTATATCCGGTACGGTTCCCGCCCATTTCTGCTCAGCCGCTGTCATCGAATATTCTTCTACTATGGCATTTTGCTCCTTAAGATAGTCCTTCACTCCCAGACAGGCTTCCTCCATATCCGCATAATTCATATCCGACTTAAGCAGCAGTATCCTCCCGCCGCTTCCCACATCTTTGTGTACCTTGCGGGCAAGCTCCTCTCCCATCTTATAGTAGTCTACATGGACTCTTTCGATATCCTTTGCAGCCTCATCCCGTATCCAGGAATTGATCTGGACTATCGGAACCTGTTTTCCGACCTTCTTAAGCTCCTGCGCTACTTTTTTATCATCCAGCGGCTCGATCAGTATCGCCTCCGCTCCATTTTCCACTTCCTTCTCAATCAGCTTCTTCTGCTCTTTTGCTGTTATAGCAGGATCAAATGCGGTTGCCGTGATCTCGCACTTATAATCTTTGGCCGCCTGTTCAATCCCCTGCTTGGCCGCCTGCTGGGTTTCTTCCACCGAATTGCTCCGATAGAGATAGGAAATCTGGCGGATATGCTCTTCCTCCTGCCTGGGCAGCCCGTCCCACCCAAAGATAAACCAGGCGAAGAGTATCGCCCCTGCTGCTATCAGAAGCGCGTATTTGCGGTTCTTACTCACGCCGGCCACCTCCATCCTGTTCCATCTCCCCGACGGTCCGCGCCGGAATATGGATTCTAATCCTCGTTCCCTCATCCGGCTCGCTCTCCACTTCCATGCCATAGTTCTGGCCAAAGTAAAGCCGTATCCTCTCCTGCACGTTATGGAAGCCTATGCCTGAGCCTTTCCCTCTGCCGGATTTCAAAGTCCCTCTCGCAAGCTCGTCCACCTGCTCCTGTGTCATTCCCGGTCCATTATCTTCTATCTCGATATACAGGGCAGCCTCTTTTACATAAGCGTGGATAAATATTCTGCCGTCCCCATCCATATATTCCATTCCGTGATAGATGGAATTTTCCACAAGGGGCTGCACGATCAGTTTGATCGTGGCGCACAGGGCAGCCTCCGGCTCCATCCGAATCTCGTAATCGAATTTGTTTTTGTATCGCACCTTCTGAATGATCAGATAATTTTCAGCATGCTGCAGTTCCTGGGCCACGGTTATGATATTCTTGCCTTTGCTCAGGCTGATCCTGAAAAGTCTGGCAAGCGCGGTTACCATGTCGATCGCGTCCTCGTACCGCTCGTTTTCGATCATCCATATGATAGAATCCAGCGTATTATAAAGGAAATGCGGATTTATCTGGGATTGGAGGGCAGACATCTCGCTTTTCCGCTTGTCCTCCTGTTCCTTCACGATATCGTCCATCAGCTTCTTCATATTGTCAGCCATAGACTGAAGCGTCTGTCCCAAATGCCGGATCTCATAGGTACCTCCTATTTTCACCGTCGCGTTCAGGTTGCTTTTTTCCAGTTTTCTCACCGAGCGTTCCAACTGCTTGATGGGGTCAGCCACCCGGGAAGAGATAAACATATTTACAAAGATCAATATGATAATTCCTATGATCGCCACAATCCAGATAAACTGGCTGTTCTGCATATAAGTAGTCGTAATATCCGAAGTCGGGGATACGCCGATGATCTTCCATCCCGTATATCCCACCGTCTTGACCGTGATCTGCCGTTCTTTTCCTTCAAACCTTTCCATGTGGCTGCCTTCCGAATACCTGGCTGCCTTCTTGTTATTCTCCTTAATGATTCCACCGTATATCAGCTGCTGGCGCGGGTGATAGATCAGTTCCCCGTTGCGGTCGATAATATATACGTAGCCGGATTCTCCTAAGTCCACGTTCTTGCATATCTGCTCAATCCCGGTAAAATTCATGTTAACCAGCATCACGCCGTGCACGATCTCTCCATCTTTGGTCATCTCTACAGAACGGCTTAAGGATACGACCCAGTGATAGATATTGTCAGAGTTAACGAAGAGATTCTCTACATGAGGCGCTGAAAAATGTACATTCTCAATCTGCTCGTTGGCCTTAGTGAACCAATCTTCAGATACCGGGTCGGCATTCGGCTTTGTCCGGCTTAACGGCTGGGCAGCGATCAAGTCCCCTTCATCGCTGAAAATTGCCACGCTCACCAGAGACGACGCGTTGGCATCATACAGCAGCTTCATCTGGTCGCTGACATGCTCCATGCTGTCCTTTCCAAAGTCTGTATTCTTGATGATACTGTAATACATAGTATTGGAAATGCTCATCATGTTATGAAGATAAGTGTCCAGATTAAGGTTCATCTGATCCAGGACATTCTTGTTATTGATGATTGCCAAGCGTTCCGTTGATTTTACGAACCTCTGGGAAAAGCCTGCTGCCACACCGATCATGACCGCAACCGCGACCAGCGTAAAAGATAGGGACAGTATGAACTGCAGGCTCCTTTTACGGTATATATTTTTTACTTTTTCCAGTAAGCCGATTACTTTATCCGCCATAGTATTCCTCTGCTATTGTTGATCCTTAAGTCCCTTGCGGTATCTTGAGGGGGATACTCCTACCTGCTTCTTGAATGCATAACTGAAATAATTCGGCTCCGAATATCCCACCTTTGCTGCAATCATGTATGTTTTCTCATCCGTCTCGTCCAGGAGGCGCATCGCTTCCTTCATCCGTACGTCCGTAAGATAAGAAATAAAATTGATTCCGGCCTCTTTCTTGAAAATCGTCGAGAAATAAGCCGGACTGATGTGCAGGCTGTCGCACAGCGCCTCCACCGAGAATTCCGCATCCGCGTAATTCTCATCCACGTACTGCCTGGCTTTTTCGACCAGCATTTTTCCAGAAGCCATTCTTTCCTTCTGGATAAGGGCTCCAATCTGCCGACACGCCTGGATGAACCAGTCCTTGATCTCCTCCAGGGAATGGAGGCCCAGTACCGCCTCGATATAGTCCGACGCGCCTTTAAATACAACATTCGTATCCAGCTGATAGACGTTGACCAGCTTCATCAGCACCGTAAAAATCTCCAAAATATACATCTGGTACTGGCAGAACGGCAGGCGCGCCTGTTCCAGACGCTCAAAAAACCGGCTGATCTGCTTCTCTGCCTTTTCCATGTTATTGCTCTTTACGGCATTCATCAAAAGCCTCTCATCCTGCTCTTCCAATTGCAGCCTGGCAGTAGTGTCTTCTGGCTCCATATCCTTAATGTATGCCGCAAGCCTTCCTTCTTTTCTGAGCAGGGTGCTGTATTCCAGCGCATTCTGCGCTTCTTCAAAAGAATATTTTAATTCTTCAAATCGGCCGTAGATTCCTCCGATTCCGGCAGTGACGTCTGCGTCCGTAATCCGGCACGCTGCCTTGCAGGCCTCGTTTAACTCCTGGCACAGCAGGGATATCTGGGATTCCCATTCCAAAGCCACGATCAGGACTACATAGTTAAGATACAGAAAACTATACATTTCATGGTACTTTCCTATGATATCTTCTGCCGTTCTTTTTATCACGATCGGGATCAGTTCCTCTTCGCCCGCAAAGACGTTTTTCCTGACAAAGGAAAGCGAATTCTCATTGGCAGACAGGACTGCTACCGTCTTATGCCTGGCGGAGAGGGACAGTCCATACTGGTTCATCTTAACTTCAATCTGCCTTGGGGTCATGCGCCCTTCGATCATGCTTATGAAAAACTGCTCCCGCAGAATGGGGAAACTCTCTTCATAACTCTTTCTTAAGATTGCGATGTCCCTTTTTCTTGCCAGTTCTTCATCCATCTTCTTTTTCAGCTTGATCAGCGACTCTTCCAGCTGCTTGGCGGAGATCGGCTTTAGTATGTATTCTTCCACCCCCAGATTGATTGCTTTCTGTGCATATTCAAAATCATCAAAACCGGAAAACACGATAATCTTTACTGCCGGAAGTCTCTCAATCACCTTTTCGATGAATTCCAGGCCATCCATAAAGGGCATGCGGATGTCCGTCATGATGACATCCGGCTGGACCTGGTCCGCCTTTTCAAGAGCCTCCACGCCATTTTCCGCTGCCGCCGCGACATCATAGCCTAACTGGTGCCAGTCCAGCTTCTGGATCATTCCGTCCCGAATTTCCAGTTCATCGTCAACCAATAGTATTTTATAATATTCCATCCAATCCTCCTGACAGTCTTTAAATTCAGATACTCCAAAAACTGCCATAATAAACATAGGCTTATTATAGCAGTTTTTATAAAGCGACTCAACAACGCTTATTTTTTTCTGTATTTCGACATATCGATCGCAACCGCGATAGCGATGATGATACCTTTGATCACCTGCTGCCACATCGGGCTGACCGCGATGAACTGAAGGCCGTACTGGATTACGGTAAAGATCAGCACGCCGCTTACGATGCCGCTTACTTTTCCAACGCCTCCATTCAGAGATACGCCGCCTACAACGCAGGCCGCGATGGCATCCAGCTCATAGCCGTTGCCATAGTTATTGGTGGCCCCGGCAGTCCTTGCCGCTTCCAGGACGCCGGCAACGCCGTACAGCACGGAAGCCAGAATGAAGATTCCCATGATCGTCTTGAACACGTTGACGCCGGATACGACTGCCGCCTCCCGGTTTCCGCCGATGGCATACACGTTCTTTCCAAATACTGTCTTATTCAGGATGAACCATACCAGAAGGACAAAGCAGATGGCGATTGGAACCAGCACGGATATTCCGGGGAAATCTCCGATCGCCAGCAGTTTCTTCTGTCCCAGCAGCACGAAGTCCGGACGTACGCCGCCGATTGGCTGGGACTTGTTCGGCTCCATATCAAAGTACAGGGAGTTAGCGCCATAGACCATTACCTGTACAGCCAGAGTGGCAATGAATGGATGCATATCGTACTTTGCTACTAGAAAGCCGTTCAGAATTCCGAACAGGCCGCAGGCAATCACCGCGATTATGATAGGAACAATCAATACCATATGCGGCAGGTTTGGGAAGAACCGGTTGGCATAGTCCGCCGTCTGCAGCATGGATGTAGATACAACCGCCGCCAGGCCGACCATACGTCCTGCTGACAAGTCCGTACCTGCGATCAAAAGCGTAAAACTGATGCCCAGAGCCACGATCATCTTGGTGGATGACTGGGTAAGGATGTCCAAAAGAACCGCCAGCTGCATGAATCTGGGCTGGATGATCATGATGACGATGATCATTACCAGCAATGCGATCATGATCGCGTTATTCGTCAGGAACTTCTTCCCGGTTCCTACGGAAAGTTCCACATCCATGCCTTTATACTGTCTGGCAAAACGCTGCCTCAGGCCGTAGAGCAAGGCCGCCGCCCCTGCCATTATGACATAGAGGCCAAGATCATAGAATACGCCGGGATCCAGAAAATAATACAGGATAAATCCCAGGACCACCGCTGCCGCGCCAATGATTATAAACGTTGCGCCATATTTATTACGGGCAACTACTTTTCCTTTCTTTTGCATATATGTAATACCTCTCTTTCCTCTAAGTCCTACTGCATGAATTTTGTCGCGTAATTCATGACTTGTACGGAATCCGCCTCGCCGGAATCAAGGAAGCCTGTTACCCGCCCCTCGCACATTACCATGATCCGGTCTGACATTCCTAATAGTTCCGGCATTTCAGAAGAGATCATGATGATGGATTTTCCTTGCTCCACCAATTTATGCATAATCGTATAGATCTCATATTTCGCGCCAACATCGATTCCTCTCGTCGGCTCATCCAGGATCAGGATGTCCGGATTCGTCAAAAGCCACCTGGCAAGCAGAACCTTCTGCTGGTTTCCGCCGGACAGGTTCTCCATATTCTCATCCATATTCGGCGTCTTCGTGCGCAGTTCTGCATTGGATGTCTCCGCTGCCTTCAGCCGCTCGCTATCCCGCAGGACGCCCCCATGGGCATATGCCTTCTGGTTTACGATTACCGTATTGTCAAGCACGGAGAGAATCCCGAAGATTCCCGTTGCCCTCCGCTCTTCTGTAAGAAGCGCGATGTTCTCCCGGATAGCGTCCCTGGGAGATTTGATCTTCATCGGCTTTCCATCCTTTTCTATGGTGCCTTCCACGATCTCCCTCAGTCCGAATATGGCCTCCACCAGTTCCGTTCTCTGGGCGCCTACCAATCCGCCGATTCCAAGGATCTCTCCTTTTTTGAGCTCGAAGCTGACATCCTGGAAGGACTTAGGAAGAGGCGAGCATAAGCCTTCTACTTTCAAGACCACCTCATCGGATGGCTGGTATTCTTTTGGTGGGAAACGGTTCGTCATATCCCGTCCCACCATCCGGTTGATGATCAGATCCGTCGTAAGTTCCGAGGCATCCCATGTTCCTACATACTGCCCATCCCTCATGATCGTCACTTCATCTGCAATCTTTAATATTTCTTCCATCTTATGGGAAATGTAAATAATCGCGCATCCCTTATCCTGAAGCTTGCGGATGATCTTGAACAGATGCTGCGTTTCATTCTCTGTCAGGGACGAGGTCGGCTCATCCATGATAATAATTTTTGAATTATAGCTAACCGCCTTTGCTATTTCTACAAGCTGTAGATTAGAGGCAGATAATGTTCCTGCTAATACCTCCGGATTAATATCCAGATCTACTTCTTCAAACAATTCTCTGGTCTTTTCAATCATTGCCTTCTTATTGACCGCGATCCCCTTCATCGGGAATCTGCCAAGCCATATATTTTCCATTACCGGCCTAAACCGGATCGGGTGAAGTTCCTGATGAATCATAGAGACGCCCAGATCCAGCGCCTGCTTTGACGTCATGATCTTTTCCGGCTTTCCGTCCAGGACAATCTCGCCGCCATCCTCATGATAGATTCCGAACAGGCACTTCATCAGCGTTGATTTGCCGGCACCATTTTCGCCCATCAGCGCGTGGACGCTTCCCGGCCTCACTTTCAGGCTGACGTTGTCGAGAGCCTTAACGCCTGGAAAAACTTTTGTGATATTGTTCATTTCCAGTATATATTCTCCCATGCCCTCACTCCTCCTTTAAAGCCAAGGGATGGAATCCTCCACCCCCTGGTTATGAATCTGCTGCATTTTCTCTATTTCATATAATCCTGGTAATTGTCTTCTGTAACCTTTACATAGTCGATCCAGATATATTTTCCGTCCGTGATTGGATAGCCAACATTTTCTTCATTGATTTCTTTTCCATTTACTGCCGCAACAGCTACATTAACGGTTGCCTTGCCCTGGTTGTCCGCATCATTCAGGACGGTTCCGAGCAGAGAGCCTTCTTTCATTGCTTCCAGCGCCGGAGCGGTCGCGTCTACGCCTACTACCGGGATATATTTGGACAGGTCGCTGCTGTCTTTGTTGTATCCTTCTGCTTTCAACGCCTCGATCGCGCCAAGAGCCATATCGTCATTGTTGCAAAGAACTGCTTCGATCTTGTCAAGGCTCTGGCCTGTAATAAACGCCTTCATTAAGTCTGTAGCCTTTGCCTTGTCCCACATTGCCGTATCAGCTGCCAGTTTTTCTGTCTTGAATCCAGCCTCTTCAATTGCTTTTACAGAATATTCCGTACGCAGGGTTGCATCCTGATGTCCCGGCTCTCCCTGAAGCATTACATACTGGATGGTTCCATCCCCATTCTTGTCTGCTTCCGGATGAGCTTTAAAGAAGTCGGCGATAATCTCACCGGAAAGAGTTCCTGACTGCTCTGCCTTCGCGCCTACATACCAAACCTTGTCATAACTCTGCATATCTGCTTCTTCCGGCTCACGGTTCAAAAATACGATTGGAAGATCCTTGGCCTTTGCCTTCTCGATGATCGGGCCTGCTGCCGTACGGTCAACCGGGTTGATCGCCAGAGCGTTCACGCCCTTGGTGATGAAGGTATCCACCTGCTCATTCTGTGTTGCCTGCTTGTTCTGGGAATCCACCAGTTCCAGATCTACCTTGGCTTCTTTGGCCTGATCCGTCATGGCTGTACGCACGCCTGTCATGAAAGTATCGTCAAACTTGTAGATTGCAGACCCGATAAGCACATCGGATTTTGCGTCCTTCTTATCTCCTCCGTCTGATGATCCGCTGTCACTCTTCCTGCATCCTGTGGCCATTCCTGCGACCATCATTACCGCAAGCCCTGCTGCCAGTAGCCTAGTTACTTTTTCTTTTTTCATTACGTATCCTCCTCCAAATGATATTGTTTGTGCGAATCTCTTCACATTTGCTATGGTCCCAGTATAAGAAAATGAAAGCGGAAAATATATACAATATTTTTTTGTGTTATATCGAATTTCTTATATGATATGTATATAATTTACAATTTTCATTGCATACTTTTAGCAATATTGCACATCTATTCAAGTTTCTTATCTACTTGGCATCTGGACTGATACGAAAAAAAGCCCCTTGGGGGCTTTCCTAATATAAAAACGGCAGGATGTTCTCCCGCCGTTTTATCTCTGTGGCTGTTCTTATTTTTTCTTTTTGATTCCTGCAAATACAGACTGCAATACAATGAAGAAGCATAGCAGCGCTGAAAGCACGATACGTACCCACCAGCTTGACAGCGTTCCCTGGGTCGTGATCAGACTGGATATGGTTCCCTTGATCAGTACGCCGAATACGGTTCCGAATGGCGTGCCCACGCCCCCGCTTAGCAGCGTTCCGCCGATGACTGATGCCGAGATCGCGTCCATCTCAAGACCTTTGGCCTGCTCAACGAATCCGGAGCAGCTGTTCAGGCAGAACAGGAAGCCGCCGCATCCTGCAAGGAAGCCGTCCAGCATATAAGCCTTGAACTTCGTCTTGCGGACATTTAATCCCATCATCAACGCGCTTTGCGCATTTCCGCCGATAGCGTATACGGAGCGTCCGAATTTGCTGTACTTCATAATGATGGCAATGATGATAAAGATCAGGATTGCTATCACTACCGTCGGGTAGATATACGCTGGCAGGAACTTGCCCCGCTTGCTGTAGGAGCCGATAGGCAGGTAGATCTTATAGTTCGCCCACGCCAGGAACGTCTCATTCTTGATGGAGATCATTTCCGTGCTGATCATGGACGTAAGCCCGCGGCCGAAGAATAGGCCGGCAAGCGTGACGATAAATGGCTGGATATCCAGGTAGGAAATCAGGAATCCCTGTACCACGCCATACGCAAGGCCGATCAGAAGAGCAATTGCTACGGCTGCATATGCGCTTGTACCATGGTTCTCCATCTGGCTGGCGACTACCATGCATACCAATGCTGTCACAGAGCCTACGGAAATATCGATTCCTCCAGTGATCATGACGATCGTCTGCCCCATGGCAATCACCAGAAGTCCCGCATTGGATATAAATAGGTTAAGGAACATCTGTGGTTTTGCGAATCCCTTGTCCGCGAACACGATCATGCCCGCCACATACATTGCTACGAATAAAAGTACTGTTATCAGCAGAAGGAAACTATTTCCATTCAGTTTTCTTTTTTGTCTGTTCATCGTCTTTACTGCCATGACTAGTTTCCTCCTTCCGTTATTGCTTTCGATGCCTGGCGCTTTGCCTTCTGCGCTGCAACAAATTTCTTAAATACCGGACTTTGCAGCGTAACGATGATGACGACTACGATTGCCTTGTATACCGGCAATTGATCGGCAGAAACGCTCATTGCGTATAAGGTTGTCGTCAATGCCTGAATCGTATATGCGCCGATCACGGAGCCCATCAGGCTGAACTTTCCGCCGCCAAGCACGTTGCCGCCAAGCGCGACTGCAAGGATGGCATCCATTTCAAGGTTCAGGCCGATGTTGTTGGCATCTGCGGAGTAGATGCGGCTGGAAGCCACAACGCCCGCTATGCCTGCCATCAGGCCGCAGATTACATAGGCAAGGAACTTGATCATGGTAGAGTTAAGTCCCACAAGCCTGGATGCGGTGCCATTGATACCGACGCTTTCAATATATAAGCCTAATGCCGTCTTCTTAAGAAGCAGGTATGTGACCACGATTACAATGATCGCAATGAAGATTGGCGTGGGTATCGGACATTTTCCAATATATCCGCCCAGTACCTTGTAGGAGCCTACACGTACATAAGTAATCTGGCCTGCCGTGATCAACTGGGCGATTCCTCGTCCTGCCGTGAACAGGATCAGCGTCGCCACCATAGGCTGGATGTTCAGCTTGGCTACCAGGAATCCATTAAAGGCGCCGCATAAAGCGGATGCCAGAAGAGCCGCAAGGATAGCGAGCGCTATCGGGGCTGCCAGTTTGGTAACCGATACCTCGCCGCCGGAAAGAATCTGACAGCATACGGCTGCTGCTACGGCCATGACTGCTCCCACGCTGATGTCCTGTCCGCCGGAAGCCGCGGTTACAAGCGTCATACCCACAGCAAGGATTACTAACTCTGATGCACGGTTTATAACATCTACGATATATCCATATAACACTCCGTTATTGATTGATACCTTGAAAAATCCCGGAGTCGTGATAACATTGATCAGCAATACTGCCAGCAGGCATACGATCGGCATAAACAGACGCATAGATGTAATCTTCTTCCAAGTCGATTTCGTATTACTCATCTCCATCACCTCCTGCTATTGCTTTCATAATTCCTTCTTGTGACAACTCATCGCCGGAGAGTTCCCCGACCTTCTTTCCATCCCTTAGCACCGCCATGCGCGAGCAGGTACGGAGCATCTCTTCTACCTCGGAGGAGATGAAAGCCACTGCCATTCCTTCATCCGCCAGGTTCAGCACCAGTTTCTGGATCTCCGTCTTGGTACCGATATCAATTCCTCTGGTAGGCTCATCCAAGATCAGGAAATCCGGCTCGGTAAGAAGCCAGCGTCCGATAATCACCTTCTGCTGGTTGCCGCCGGAAAGGCTCTTGATCGGCGTCTCCCTGCTTGCCGTCTTAATCTGGAGCATATCAATGTATTTATCAGCCGCTTCCTCCATCTCCTTGCGGCTCATCGGATGGAACATGCCGCGCTTAGCCTGAAGGGCAATGATGATATTCTCTCTTACGGACAGATCCGCAAGGATGCCGTCTTTCTTCCTGTCTTCCGGCAGGTATGCCATGCCAAGCTTCATGGCATCGATTGGAGAACTGATCTTAACTTCTTTGCCTCCGACCTTCAGCTTGCCGCTGTCCGGCTTGTCGGCGCCATAGATGGCACGTACCAGTTCTGAACGTCCGGATCCCAGAAGTCCTGTGAATCCGACCACCTCTCCCTTATGTATGGTAAAGTCAAAGGGGCGGATGCTTCCTTTGCGTCCAAGTCCTTCCGCCTCAATAACCGGGATGTATTCCTTGAGGCCGCTGTGCTCTCCTTTGATGTCCGCAAGATCATCGAAATCCTTGCCCATCATCTTGGCTACCAGCATGACTCTTGGCAGATCCTTGGTCTCATATTCGCCTACCAGCTCGCCGTTACGAAGAACCGTAATCCGGTCGCAGACCTCATATACCTGCTCCAGGAAGTGGGTAACGAAGATAATTCCCACCCCTTCTGCCTTCAGTTTTCTCATCAGGGTAAATAATTTGGCAACCTCGTCATCATCCAATGATGAGGTAGGCTCATCCAGGATCAGTACCTGGCACTGCATATCGACCGCCCTCGCAATGGCGATCATCTGCTGTTTTGCCAGAGAGCACTCCTCTAGCTTATCTGTCGCTCCCGCGTCTATGTCAAGGCTTTCAAGTAGTTCCGTAGATTTCTTATTCATAGTCTTCCAGTCGATAAAGCCGGCTTTCCTTGGCTCCCGCCCGATAAACAGGTTCTCGGCAACCGTCAGGTTCGGACATAAGTTTACCTCCTGGTATACGGTGCTGATACCTTTATCCTGTGCATCCTGAGGAGACTTGTTGACAATCGCGGAATCATTTCCGCTCATCCTGATCTCTCCCGACTCAAACTCATGCACGCCTGTCAGGACCTTGATCAGAGTGGACTTGCCCGCTCCGTTTTCTCCCATCAGCGCGTGTATCTCTCCCTTTCGGAGAGTAAAATCAACATGTTGTAAGGCTTTGACACCTGGAAACGTCTTAGAGATATCTCTCATTGTTAATACAACATTTTCTTCCATTTTATCAGCTCACCTGCTTTCTATATATTGCATCAATCGCTCTTTTCCCCTAATTTTGGCGTAAAGATAGCGCGGCAGCATATCCAGGCCTCTATGCCCCTCCTATTCTACCGCGCCATTCCTACATCCTGTACGGATTACTGTATGTAATTTTAGTAAGCACGTCCGTCAATGATTTCCTGAGAGATTGCCGTTACATCAAAGTCTTTGTCGCCTACTTTTACAGACTTAACTGTGTCGTCGAATGCGAACATTTCTTCGTCAACATATGCGATCTTATCCGGCTCTTCGCCTGCTTCAAGCTTCTCGATGATTTCCTGTACGCGTGGTCCGTGTAATGGATTACATTCTGTGTTGCAGATAATCTTTCCAGATAATGTATCGGTAAGTCCGGCGTTCGTTGTATCGAATGACATAACGAGGATGTCTCCATCAGGGCCAACCTTCTTGCCTGCTGCTTCGATTGCGTCGATCGCGCCGAATGCTTCGTTATCGTTCTCGCAGTATACTACGTTGATGTTGTCATGCTTTTTCAGCATAGACTCCATAACTTCCTGTCCTTTTGCCTGTGTAAATTCTCCGGTCTGCTGGTCAACGATATTCCATCCATTTTCTTTTGCAGCCTCTTCCAGACCTTCTGTACGTCCGATCTGAGCAGATGCTCCGATGGTTCCCTGGATGTGGGCGATATTGACTTCTGACATTCCTTTTGCTTCAGCATATGCCTTCAGCCAAGCGCTTGCTTTCTGTCCCTCAAGCTTGAAGTCTGAGCCAACCCATGCTGTGTAAAGGCTGTCATCAGATACGTCTACCATACGGTCAACGATGATTACCGGGATGTCTGCATCCTGTGCCTCTTTCAGAACTGTATCCCATCCTGTCTCTGTTACAGGAGCAAGTACGATGTAGTCAACATCCTGCTGGATGAAGTTACGGATTGCCGTGATCTGGTTCTCCTGTTTCTGCTGAGCGTCATCAAAGATCAGCTTATATCCATTGTCTTTGCTGAATGTCTCTTTCATAGACTCTGAGTTTGCTGTACGCCAGTCAGACTCTGCGCCTACCTGTGAGAAACCTACTGTAATAAGATCACTTCCGCTATCAGAAGATCCTTTGTCAGAAGAATCATCGCTTCCGCCGCCTTTGTTTCCGCAGCCAACTGCTAATGTTGTTACCATCATTGCCGCGAGTAACACTGATATTGCTTTTCTTTTCATCTTTCATTTCCTCCTTTTTTGTGATTGGCTTCGTATCAATCATCTTGGTTATATGTTAACTGAATGTGAACATATCTTAAACGGAGTATCATTTTGACTTTTTAATATTTCTTTCGAAACACAAAAAGGAGGTTGGATTTTTTACACAAAAGGTTGAATATTTTTTGCTTCCAGAATAATGGTTGCTGTCGTCCCTTCATTTTCCCGGCTTTCAAAGGAAAGGCCATAACTTTCTCCATAATAGTGCCGGATACGCTGGTTGACATTAGACAGCCCGAAGCCGTCTTCCTGGCGGTCACTTTTGTCTTTCTTCAGGCTATTCTGCAATTTCCCAAGTTCTTCTTCGGTCATTCCTTTCCCGTCATCTATGACCTTGAATACCATATCGCTGCCTTCCAGTCTTCCGGTAATCCGTATCATTCCCTTTCCTCTTTTATTCTTGACTCCGTGATACAAGGCATTCTCCACCAGGGGCTGAAGCGTAAGCTTAGGTATTACGAATCCATACATGCTTTCATCAATATCGATCTCATAATCCATGATATCCTGATACCGGAACTGCTGAATCTTGAGATAGCTCTCTATGTGAGATTCCTCCTCCTTGACGGTAATAAAGTCCCTGCCTTTGCTCAGCGTCGTCCGGAAGAATTCAGATAGCGCCGTAACCATGGATACGACTTCTTCCTTTTTATTTTCTTCCGCAAGCCAGACGATCGTATCCAGAGTATTATAGAGGAAATGCGGGTTAATCTGCGCCTGAAGCAGCCTGGTCTCCGCAATATGAAGGTTCGCCTGCTTCTTCTTGATATCTTCTACCAGGACGCCGATCTCCTCCGTCATATCGTTGAAACTCTGGGTCAGAACGGATATCTCGTCTGTATTCTCTACTTTAGTCTTAACGGTAAAGTCGCCTTCCGCAACCTTCTGGGTGACGCTGCACAGTTTCTGGATGGGCCTGGTCACGCTTCGGGAGGCATTCACGGTAAGCAGTATGGAAACAATGATAGCCGCCATGGATATCAGGCTGCAGACGGTAAATGTCCTGGCGTTCTGGGCATCCAGCCCGGCCCTTACATTATCGAAGTTGGTTGTTTCCACATAGATATATTCCTGTATTCCTGATTGGATCAAGGAGGTCAGCATATAAATGTTCTCATCCAGATAATCTACATTTTCCTGATACGTCGCTTTCCCTTTGATCCCCTCTTCCAATTCTGAGACGCACCGTTCCAGGGATTTCAGGCTGTTCTTCAGACGCGTGATCTGATTGCGGTTGATGTCTACGGTTGCCATATCCGACAGTTTGTCGCAGGCTGCTGACAGTTCAGCAATATACTCATAGGGATTAACGGTAACGATTCCATTGACCGTGGTTTCTCCATCCCCCAGCTCCTCCATGCTTTTCTTCCCGATTACTGCCAGGTACATGCTGTTATCCATACGCTCTTTAAAATCCATGGCATATTGGTTCGCATAGGTAACGCTCTGGGTTATATCCGCATAAGCCTTGGTGGCGCCAGATAACGATACCAGAAGATATAGCATGACAAGGAACATCGGAATAAATGCAGCCATGGATATTGCGTTCAGCCTTTTATTCAAAGATATCTTCATATATTTTTTCATGCTCCCTATTCCTTTCTGCGGGCGCGGTAATCCTTCGGCGAGCACCCCTGGGTCTTCTTAAATATGTAGCTGAAATAATGGGGATCCTTATACCCCACCTCGTATCCGATCTCTGACGTCTTTAGCGGGGAGCACATCAGCAGTTCTTTGGCCTTCTCCATCCTGGTCTCAGTCAGATACTCCACAAATGTCTTTCCTACTTCCCTGCTGAATACAGAACTGAAGTAGCTGGGACTCATGCCTACACTTGCGGCCACCGTATTTAAGGAAATGTTTTCTGCCATGTAGGTATTCTCAATCTGGATCTTGGCCGCCTCGATGATGTCCGAATACCGCCGCCCGCTGGCCGTATCTCTTGCCTCGATCGCCCGTGTCAGAAGCCGTATCATCCATTTGCGTATTTCTTCCAGCGAATGGATCTTCTGCATTGCCTCCTTTAACTCTTCCACATCTTCTTTAAGCCTGGCATCAGATATCTCCAGTTTCTCGCAAAATGACATAATTACAATATATACATCCATGATAATATATTGGCGCATCAGGGAAGACCGGAAATTCTCCACAGAAATCTCATCAATATAAGCCCGTGAGAAACTTTCAATCTCTTCTTCCGTGCCATTATTCAAAAACTTCTCAATCTGCCCCCTGGTATGCTCGATCTCCCCAAATCCTCTCACCTGGAAATCATCCATATCATGTACCCCTTGAAGTTCCCTGGTTGTTATGATCTGATTCGGGTCATGGGTAAATCTTCCCGCAAATGCCTTATCTGCCTCGCGAAAAGACCTTCTAAGTTCCCGAAGCCTTAATACCGCGCAGCCGATCCCCCCAAAATACTCCAAGTTCTTCCACTGTTCCATGATCGTCTTAAGCTTCCCCGCAAACCGCTCGGCCCGTTCCTTCATCTGGGCCTCGTCCTCAGCCGTCATAAGGAATGCCCAGCCATCCACGCCTCTTTGAAATCCGTATACATAAGGGAGCCTGGCCGCCAGTTCTTCTACCGCGTCGCATGCTTCTGCCAGATGTTCCCCGCTTCCGTCATTCTTAAGCGAGGTCAGGATCTTGAAGAGAATGACTTCATAGGCCTGGGCGCTTAAGTCCATCTCGAATTTCTTGCCTGTCTCAAGAATTTCCCCCATCGTAAGGTCTTCAGAGATCAGCTGGCCAAAAAAACGCATTTTTTCATGCTCCGTACTTTCCTTCATCTCTTCCGAATACCGTTTAAGAAGGTCTCGCTCCTCCCTCTCCTGCTCGATGATCACGCTGACGCCTTTGAGTGTTTCCAGCAATTTGGCAGAAGAGACCGGCTTCAGAAGATATTCCGTAACTCCAAGGCTGATGGCTTCCTTGGCATAGTCAAATTCATCATATCCGCTCAAAATCAATATTTTCAATTCCGGAAGTTCCTTGCGTACAAGCCTGCTTAGTTCCAGCCCGTCCATAAACGGCATTTTTATATCTGTTATCAGAATATCCGGCCGCTCTTTGACGATCATTGGATAAGCCAGTTCCCCATCGCTGGCCTCCCCTACGAATTCATAGCCCTCCTTTTCCCATTCAATGCTATTTTTGATACCATTTCGTATCACAATCTCATCTTCAACCAAAAAAATCTTGACTTTTTCCATAAACCATCACCAAATTTTTCCTTTCTACTTCTATGATACTGAATTTTCCGATTTCAAAAATATGATTTCTTACCATAAAGGTTCGATTTTTTATGATATATAAAAACCTTCAAATGCATGTCTTCACCTGCATTTGAAGGAATCATTCCTCTTCCATCTAATAAGGCCTGCTATTGATAAGATCTTCGGTTACTTTCTTGACCTTATATTCGTTTTCTCCCACTTTCACAGACTCGATGCTATCATCCATAGAAAAAAGCCCTTCCTTGACATACGTATATTTGGCTGGCTTTTTCCCTTCCTCCATTCGCATGATTATCTGCTCCACTTTTGGGCCATGCATAGGATTGCATTCGACATCCAAGGCAATCTTTCCATTTATCACATCCCAAAGGCCATCCCTGACTGCATCAAAGGATATGACGATCATGTCTCCGTCAGGCCCTGCCGTCTTTCCTGCTGCTTCAATGGCCTCAAGCGCCCCAAATGCCTCGTTGTCATTTTCGCAATAGACAACGTCAATATCGCCGTATTTTCCCAGCATCCCTTCCATCACTTCCCGGGCTCTTGCCTGCGTATATTCTCCAGGCTGCTGCTCCAGGATATTCCATCCATATCTGTCTGCAGCCGCTTCAAGCGCCGACGTGCGTTCGATTTGTGCCGTCGCCCCCAGAGTACCCTGAATATTCACGATATTAAGCCCGGTCATTCCTTGCTTATCCGCATATGCCTTTAGCCATTCGCAAGCCTTCTCCCCCTGCAGCCTGAAATCGGTTCCTACCCAGGCCGCATACAGGCTTTCATCAGTCACGTCCACCATCCTGTCAACGATAATAACTGGTATCCCTACGCTTTTCGCCTCCTTAAGCACCGTATCCCAGCCCGTCTCGATTACCGGGGCAAGCACGATATAGTCTACGTCCTGCTGGATAAAGCTGCGGATTGCCCGTACCTGATTCTCCTGCTTCTGCTGCGCATCCAGAAAGATCAGGTCATATCCTTTCTTTTCCGTAAATGTCTCTTTGATTGAGATAGAGTTGGCCGTTCTCCAGTCCGACTCCGCCCCTACTTGGGAAAAGCCGATCGTAATTGCCTTATTTTCCTGTGAATCTCCCGATGATGACAGCAGGCTGCAGCCAGAAGATACGGCAGCCGCAAACAGAAGCACGATGCCTGCCCCAAGCCACCTTCTCCTGTGGTTTTTAAACATAAAAAAGCCCTCCCATAACTTACGACATAATTTAAATACTTATCATAATATTATAGAAGAATTTTTCAATTGTAAATGTTATTATGTTATTTTGCTTCTTAGCAGCCTAAAAAATGGGTGGCAATAATGCCACCCATTCTCAATCTTTTAGGTTTTTACCCTATTATATATTCCAATGCTTCTCCTTCGATGTCTTAAGCCGCGTCATAGCCCTGGCCAATGATGCCTGGGAAAGATGGTACTCCTGGATGCTCTGCTTCTGGCGCAATCGTTCCTGGGCCCTTTCCTTGGCTTCCTCTGCCCGCTTGATGTCGATTTCTTCCGGGCGCTCCGCGGAATTGACCAGGACAGACACGCGGTTATTCATAATCTCGGCAAATCCCTTTGATACGGCAGCCGTGATCCACTCGCCCTTGTCTGTTCTAAGGTGCAGTTCTCCAATCTCCACCGCTACTACCATATTCTCATGGTGCGCCAGCACCCCTTTCTGGCCTTCCGGCGTCGGGATGATCAGATATTCGCATCTGCCTTCATAGAATACTTTGTCGCTTGATATTACCTTCAGATAAAATGTGTTCATCGCTTCCACTCCTTACAGGCCGGTTACTCGGCCTTGGCCTTTTCAATCACATCCTCGATGGTTCCCACATTGAAGAAGGCATTTTCAGGATACTCATCCATCTCGCCGTCTATGATAGCCTTGAATCCGCGGATGGTCTCCTTAAGCGGCACGTATTTTCCAGGGATTCCCGTAAATGTCTCCGCAACTGAGAATGGCTGTGACAGAAACTTCTGAATCTTTCTGGCCCGGTTTACCGTCATCTTGTCTTCCTCTGACAGTTCTTCCATGCCAAGAATCGCAATGATATCCTGCAGTTCTTTATACTTCTGCAGTATTTCCTGTACCTTACGGGCAACCTTGTAGTGCTCTTCGCCTACCACGTCAGCCTCCAGGATACGGGAAGTAGATTCCAGCGGATCGACCGCAGGGTAGATGCCCTGTTCTACAATCTTCCTTGACAATACCGTAGTCGCATCCAGGTGGGAGAATGTCGTGGCCGGCGCCGGGTCGGTCAGGTCATCTGCCGGTACGTAGACTGCCTGGACAGAAGTAACCGAGCCATTCTTGGTAGAGGCGATCCTTTCCTGAAGGGCCCCCATCTCATTTGCCAGCGTAGGCTGATAGCCTACGGCGGAAGGCATCCGTCCAAGTAGCGCGGACACTTCGGAGCCTGCCTGGACAAAACGGAAAATATTGTCAATAAACAGCAAAACATTCTGATGCTCCTCATCCCGAAAATACTCTGCCATGGTAAGCCCCGTCTCAGCCACGCGCATACGTGCCCCGGGAGGCTCGTTCATCTGCCCAAATACCAGGGCGGTCTTATCCAGTACCCCGGATTCCCTCATCTCTGTCCACAGATCGTTTCCCTCCCGGGAACGTTCCCCCACGCCGGTAAAGATGGAGTATCCGCCATGCTCCGTCGCGATGTTATGGATCAGTTCCTGGATCAGCACCGTCTTTCCCACGCCAGCGCCGCCAAACAGCCCGATCTTGCCTCCTTTCGCATAAGGCGTCAGAAGGTCAATGACCTTGATCCCTGTCTCCAATACCTCGACCGCAGGACTCTGATCCTCGAAACTTGGGGCCTTCCTGTGGATCACCCAATGATCGCTCTCCTCTTTTATACGTTCTCCGTCATCAATCGGCTCCCCTAATACGTTAAACAGGCGTCCCAAAGTCTGTTCCCCAACCGGAACCTTGATTCCCGCGCCGGTGGCCGTTACTTCCATATCCTTATAGAGTCCGTCGCTGGAGGCCAGCATGATGCATCTGGCAATATTGTTCCCAACATGCTGCGCCACCTCCATTACACAGCGTCTGCCGCCATTATCCACTTCCAGCGCATCTTTGATAAACGGAAGTTCTTCCTTGCTATTAAATTCTACATCCACGACAGGTCCCATGACCTGCACGATTCTTCCTTTTGTCATAACGCTACTACTCACTTCCTTTTCTGTGCATTCGCTCCGCCGATTACTTCCGTCAGTTCCTGCGTAATATCAGCCTGACGCACGCGGTTATACGTTATATTAAGTTCGCCAAGCATCTTTGCAGCGCTGTCCGTCGCGTTCTGCATCGCCTGCATCCTGGCATTCTGCTCGCTGCAGAAGGATTCTACCAGGCACCCATAGAGAATTCCATATACATAGTTGGGAACGATGCTGTCCATGACGCTGTGCGCCGAGGGATACAATGTCACGCCCTCCTGATAAACACCTTCCAGGGATGGAAGATTCTTTGGGACGAAGTTCATCCGCTGCAGAGGAAGGATATTGATCTTCTCTGCCTCTACCTGCATGGCATTGACCATGCGGGTATATATGATATGGATTTCATCCAGCTCGCCTTGCTCGAACAATTCTAACATCCTCGTAGAGATTACACGGGCGCGGTACATCGTAGGATTCTGGACGGTATAGCGGAATCCCGTATCCAGTTCCAGTTTATCCTTTTTCGAAAAGTACTGTCTTCCCAATTCCCCCAGCACGAACAGTTTGTACTTGCCTGGCCCCTTTAGCATTTCCTCCGTCATCTTAATCACATTATGATTGTATGCCCCTGCCAGGCCCTTATCGGCCGTAACAACAATACAGCCGATCTTACGGTCCTCCTGGGCAATCTTTTCACGCATATCAAAAAAATGGCTGTGCATATCCGGGACATGGCGCAATATCCTGCCAATCTCGGCCTGCATCGCATAGAAGAATGGTTCCGTATCCGCAAGTTTTTTCTTAGCCTGCTTCATCTTGGAAGAAGAGATCAGATACATTGCGTTAGTAATCTTCTTCGTCTCCTGAATACTGGCCATCCTCTCTTTGATCTCTTTCGCGTTTGCCATATTTACACCTGCTATCTTTTTTCTTTAAATTCCTTTGCCGCATTCAATATCTTTTCAGTCAGGTCATCATCCAGCACCCTTCTTACCTCAATCTCCTGCACGATTTCCGGATGCTCTCTGTCAAAGAATGCCAGCATATCCGTCTGGAATTCCTTGACTTTATCCGTCGGTATATCCAGCATGATCTTATGGGTTGCCACGCACAAGGTTATTACCTGCTCATGCATGCTTAAAGGATGGCCCAGAGGCTGCTTCAAAAGTTCGGTCAGGCAGCTGCCGTACTTAAGTTGCGTCTTAGTCGCATCATCCAGATCCGAACTAAACTGTGTGAATGATTCCATCTCCCGGGCCTGCGCAAGATCAATCCTCACGCTTCCGGATGCCTTTTTCATAGCCTTAGTCTGCGCTGCCCCTCCCACACGGGATACAGACAGGCCCACGTTCACAGCCGGGCGCATGCCTGCGTTGAACAGATCGCTTTCCAGAAATATCTGGCCATCGGTAATCGAAATCACATTGGTAGGGATATACGCGGACACATCCCCCGCCTGGGTCTCAATAATCGGAAGGGCCGTAATAGATCCGCCGCCTGCTTCGTCGCTTAAGCGACTGCTTCGTTCCAGAAGTCTTGAGTGCAGATAGAATACGTCTCCCGGATAAGCCTCCCTGCCGGGAGAACGTCCAAGCAGCAGGGAGATTGCCCGGTAAGCAACCGCGTGCTTGGAAAGATCGTCATAGACAATGAGGACATCTTTTCCCTGGTACATAAAATATTCTGCCAGAGCAGTCGCCGAATACGGGACGATATATTGGAGAGGCGCGCATTCGCTTGCCGTAGAGCAGAATACCGTAGTATAGTCCAAGGCATCGCTGCTTCTTAGCGTATTCACCAGCTGGGCTACGGTGGATGCCTTCTGCCCGATCGCCACATAGATGCAGATAACATCCTTCCCCTTCTGGTTCAGGATCGCGTCCATGGCAATGGAAGTCTTCCCTGTCTGGCGATCGCCGATAATCAGCTCTCTTTGCCCACGTCCGATCGGAAACATAGAATCAATGGACAGGATTCCCGTCTCCAAAGGCACGCTGACGGATTTGCGCTCTACGATTCCTGGCGCTTCCTGCTCAATGGGGCGGTAGCCGTCTGCCTTGATCTCTCCCCTTCCATCAATGGGCGCGCCAAGAGGATCCACAATCCTGCCTATATAGGCCTCGCCTACCGGGATCCCCGCCCTCTTGCCTGTCCGGGCCACTTTGGTGCCCTGCTTAATGCCTGAGTCATCGCCGAACAAGATACAGCTGATCTCATTTAACTTGATGTCCTGCACCATGCCCTTAAGCCCATTCTCCAAAGTTACGATCTCCCCATACATCGCGTGGTCGATTCCATAGATCGTGGCAATGCCGTCACCTACGGAGACGACGGTTCCCACTTCCTGATCCCTGCTCATTACTTCATAGTTCTCTATTTCCTCTTTCAGTATAGAGATAATCTCATCTGAACTAATTGCACTCACTTAACTTCACCTCCGGATTAATTGTTGTTCCATCCTCGCAAGCTGCCCTTGCATGCTGTAATCATACTCTTTTCCTTCCACCGACAGTACGAAGCCGCCAATCAGGCTTGCGTCCTCTTCCATTTCCCACTGTACCCGGGTCCCGTGAAATTCTTTGCATATATACGCTTCCATCCTCTCCTGCTGCTCTTTGGATGGTATTGTGACGAACCTAAGCCTGGCGGTCACGGTTCCTTCTTCCCTTAGCCTTTGCTCCTCATATGCCTGGAAGATTTCTTCCATAATGCCTGCCTGCCCGTGATCCACGGCTACCTTGAGGAAGCTGCGGATTTCCTTTGGAAATATCCTGTCGATCGCCGCATGCTTCTGGCTGTCGTCCACCACAGGACTGGCCAATACTTCCGCAAGTTCGGGCACTGCCTCGAACGCCTCGAACGCCTCTTCCACCGTCTCTCTGGCAATTCCCAGTTCTGACAGCACCCTGGCGTACCGGATAGCGGATAGCGTTAGGCGTTCTTTCTTAACTTTCTTCACTGCCGTCACCTTGATCACCTGCTTCTTTCAGAAATTGGTCATAGATAGCCCGGCCGTCATCTGCCTGGCACTGCTGCGTTACAAGCCTCTTTGCAGCTTCCATGGCCAGCCCGGCGACTTGCGACTTCATATCCCTTAGTGTCTGCTCTCTTTCAAGATCAATGGTTTCCCTGGCTGTCACAAGCAATTTCCCCGCCTGCGCATCTGCCTCTTTTAAGATGCGGTCATACTCTGTCCTCGCATCCAGCTTCGCCTGTTCTATCATCCGGAGGGATTCGTCCTTCGCCCCGCTTAAGGCATCCTCATACTGCTTCTTAAGCTCCCGGGCCGCTTCCTGCTGCTCATCAGCATTCTTAAGCCCCTCGGCGATCATCGCCTTGCGCTTTTCCATAATGTTCATAACCGGGCGAAACAGAAACTTGCGGAGGATCAGAAACAGCACTACCAGGTTTATCATTTCCAGAACAAGATTAAAATCTAATCTCAGCACTGTCTTATACCTGCCTTTCTCTTCTTAACTGCTGCCGTTTAAAAACTGCCCCTATTTTAAGAAGAAGATTATCAGCAGCGCGATGATGAATCCATAGATGGCGGTTGCCTCGGCCAGCGCGCATCCAAGAATCAATGTCTTGCTGATCTTGCTCTCCGCTTCCGGCTGTCTTGCGATGGCATCCGCTGCCTTGCCTGTAGCGATTCCGATTCCAATACCTGCTCCAATACCTGTAAACACTGCTACGCCTGCTCCAATTGCAATAATTGTACCTATCATAACTTATCAATCTCCTTTTCTTATTCCATTTCTTCATTCATAAATAATGCTGTTAAAAACACGAATACGTATGCCTGCAGCAATCCGTCAAATATGTCAAAATAAAAACTTAAGGGAATTGGCACAAGCAGAGGAACCACTTGCTTGACCAGTTCCATTACCACAAAGCCGCCCAGCATATTGCCAAATAGCCGCATGCAAAGCGAAAGCGGACGTATGAATACTTCCATCACCATGATGGGAGCCACAAAAGGCACCGGCTTGGCAAAATGCCCCGCCCAATGCTTCACGCCATTCCTGTGGATGCCGGAGTATTCGATCAGGACCATGCTCATAAGCGCGAGCGCCGCCGTTACATTAAGATCCTTCGTCGGCGGCTTAAACCCTAGTAAGCCGATTACATTGGATACCGCCAGATAAAGCGCCACCGTCATCAGATAAGGAATGTACCTTCTGTTTTCTCTTCCGATAATGCCTTCGAAGAAATCCTGCGCCCAGCTGATAACAGACTCCAGGGCCAGCTGCACCTTGCCCGGATTCTCGACCTTCAGGTTCCTGACAAAGACGATTGACAGAACTGCAAGCACTGCCATAATAATCCACGTCACGACGATAGACTCATCAACCGCAATTCCACCGAATACGGGAATCGTAAAGACGGTCTGGCAGTTTAACTCTTCCAGCAAGTTCTTTGTTAGTTCTTCCGTATTATCCCCTTCCTTCAAAAAGTTTTTATCACATTACTGCTAATTGCGAGATTTGTCAATGAATCCAGGCTGTAGGGCTGATATGGAAAAAAAGAGGAATTTTTTATTCAAAATTCCTCTTTTGCCATCCTTATTCTCAACAGACTTTATTCATTTTTTTTCGTTTTGCCTCTCCTTTGTCTTCTGGCAAAAATTTCAAGATTAATTATGCACAATCTTTTGCGATTTTTTTCTGTTATTTTTTTCATATTATATAACTGATTATTCCTAATTTTCTTTGTCTAACGTGAATTCCAACAAACGCAGCGTGGATTTCCTCGGCATCGTTTCGTCACTATTACTATAATACTTGATTTTACTCTTATAGCCATCAAAGGAATTCTTCTTGCTTCTTTTGCCGCTATGCTCATTGCAAGGCTTGTCGAAGCCTCATGTATCCGATTATCCAGAAGAGACTGGCTTCAGTACCATGAAGGATCTAAGCAGCATGGAATGTAACGGCCGTGACGCTCTCTTTCAGGAAAGTTTCGCATACCGCGTCGATTGCTTCCTGTTCCACTTCCTTCTGCACCGGCGCCCTTCTCTGATATTCAAACATACATCCGCACAGGAACATGATTGCCATAAGGCAGGCAGCACAGACGGCGTATAATATCTTCTTCCGTGTTCTGCTGTTTTTTCCCTTCCGGAAGTTTGAATTCTTGCAAGCATCCCGCAAGTCACTCAGAAATCTTGACTTATACCCGGGCATTCCCTTATAATAAGCGGACCTTATCCATTCCGGGACTGATTCGCCCCTCCCGGCGATATGCCTGCATACGCTTCTTAAAATCCGCCTCTTCCCCTCCTCTCCATACTGTTCGCTATTGTTGGATACGATCTCATATAAAACCGCCGGAGGATTGACCTCATCCCGAAGGTTCAGGGAATAGAAGACTTGAAGAAGTTCCTCAGCCATATCATATTTTTCCTCTCCATCTCCCGACAGTTCCAGACTCTTTGCCATCAGATACTCCATCCGTTCAACGATCTTCCGGGATTTCCCTGTAAGGATCCGTTCATTCTCCACAAATTCATCCATAAACTGCGCGATGCTCTGGGCCATCCACTTTTTAAATTCTGCCGTCATCTTTCGCTCCCTCCTTGCTTAAGCCTTCCTTTAGCGCCTGCTCGAATTCTCCCAGATCCACGTCTGATCCTTCTTTAAAAAGAATTGGCGTAAAGCCCCGCTTGCCAGCCACATACTGCCTTACGATGCTGCTCTTCATGAGAAGGCTTGCCTCTGCCCTGCTCAAGGACGCATTCGCGATTATCACCAGATATCTGCCATCCGCCTCTTTCCTGAATGCCGCCATGCTCAAAAGAAGCGCCTGTCTGAAAGAATAATCTCTTCCGGCTCCATTCACATAAAGGATATCCGTTCGCTTTACATCCTCCAATACAAATACTTTTCCATCACCACAGACGATGCTTTTTCTGATACGGCATTTTCCATCTGCTTCTTCCGCCATCTTCTTTTGAACCTCATAAAGCCTCTCCTCAAGTTCCCTACTGTCATAACTATCATTTTTCAGAACACAGATGATCACGTCGTAATCCTTCACCTTAGACTCCCCCTTTAGTTCGAGAACTGGCAGATGATGGAACGTGCCATCAGCGATGCGATTCGTTCTCGTTCTTCCTGATCTGCCAGCATTTCTGCCGGATATGCCACTTGGGCTTCCGATGGACTCCCGGTTACAGGATCTTTCTCTACGATCTTGAACCTCGGATAATATCCCGGATAAGCAAAACTATATACATACCGGAATCCCGGGCAATCTTCTGTCCTAAGTTCTGAGCCATTTCCACCTGTAAAGTCCGGCCCGCCCTGCTCATCCATGGAATCGGTAAGAATCAGCATCCCCACGTTTGCCTCTTTGGGAATCTCATCCTTTACCATGCACAGCACGTCATACAGGCATTCATTCAGCGGCTCGCAGCCGTTCAGGCTTCCACCCTCAAAGCTAATGCCGCGAAGCGCTGCCTTTACTTCCTCAAAGTCCTTGGTAAAGCAGCCTCCATTATCAAATGTGCTGAATCTTGTCCCGTTCTCCTGCATGATAGCAAGCGCGATGCAATATTCCCACCCTCTTCTGTATGTGCCATCGTAGATCTCCTTAATCAGTTTCAGAATCAGCTTGTACATCCCCAGGAATATGGACGCTGCCGAAAGCGTGCCGTCAAGCGCGATGATCAGATAGTTTTCCGGTCTTCCTCCGACCGCTCTCTGCCTCGTCTCGAATCTGCGAGGCTGGCTTTTCTTGGGGCCGTATATCTTAGGCATCTTGGTCTCTTCTTCTCTTAGCACCGCATCATTTACTTCCTCTGGCATCCATCTGCGCATCTTTTGCTCAGGCCGGATGGACTGCGTATTATTTCGAAGCCTCATAATCTCCCTCCTTTTAAAACTAGTCTAACTGCATCAGCGCGATAAATTTTTTCTCCTTTTTTATGAACAGCCTGATCAGTTCTTTTTCCTTTAAGCAGCCTGCCGCCTCCTGCGCAATATCAGGATAGGTGATAAAGTCAATCTTTCCCCCCGACATATACAGGGACAATATCACCTGCCGTCCCCATCTGATATCAATCAGCTGGCCTTCGCAGAGGTTCTGAATGGCATAGCCCCCATACGGGCTTTCATATGCCACGGATGCCAGACTTAGTTCCCGGAGTTTGAGCAGGCTAAGGGGGTCCCCAGCCTCCTTGTTTCCCGTTTGGAAGTAGCGCTTTATGAACGCGTCATAATCCTGAATGATCTGTCCCATACTTTCGTACCGCTCTCCTCTTCTTGCGATCAGTCTTCTGATAATCGCAAGCAGGGGCTTATACTTTTCCGTACGGTATTGCTGGGGGATCCTTCTGATATCCAGGTCATGCGCCAGCGTTTCCTTATGCAGGTAGTCGATCTTCTCGTCATGGCTGTAATAGTCTTGGCCAATCAGCCAGTACAGCATGACCTGCCCCAGCGAATAGATATCCAGCTGGATATCCGTCTCCCTGGAATAGGCAGCCGCCGGATCCATATATCCGGCCGTCCCTGATATATACTCCGGCCTCTGTCCTGTTCCATTATCCGCGCAGTGGCTCCAGTCGAAATCGCACAGCACAAGAGACTCATCTTCCCGCCTTACTAACAGGTTCATCGGCTTTAGGTCCCGATGCACGAACGGCTCCCTCCCGCCCGTCCCCATATAGGCTTCCATCGCGGACATCAGCTGCCTGATCTGCCCCAGCATTTTCTCATTGAATTCCTCAGGCGCCTCTTTTCTCAGCCGTTTGATCTGCGGCCGTTCCAGATATTCCGGCAGACTGTAGCCATCAATCCACTCCGAGAGGACGAAGGATATCTCCTCTCCTCGCATCCCCATCCTTAGTGTCCCCTGATAGCCGCCATACACTTTCATAATTGATCTGTGGCTGATGCGAAACTTGGCCTCCCTCCTCAGTAAAAAGAGGGCATTCTCGTCGCCTTGGCGGGCATACTTGATAAAATACAGCCTGCCGTCTGATGCATTCCGGGCCTTTCCAGACCAGGTTCTTTTTCCTCTTTTCTCTACCGGATATTCTAAGAACTGGTACACCTGATCCCCGCAGATTATGCTTGGCATCTCCTTCATCCTCAACACCCTCTTTTCCCTCAGAATTCAAGCAGGATTGCTGTCTGATCATCATCGTCCGTATCTCTGGCAGTTTCAAACAGTCTCATAATCAGCCCTTGGCCATTCTCCTCTCTGGCCATCTGGCAGATCTGCTCCTTCTTCGTCTCGCCAAATGCCCCGTCCGTTCCCAGGATCAGCTTGTCTCCGGGGGCAATTCGGTAGATATAGCGCAGACTGATCTCTCTTTCCGACAAGTCCGCTCTTTTGCCAAGATAAGAAAGAAGAATATGCGTGTTCTGATAGTAATCTTCTGTCTCCTTTTCATACTTGCCACGGCTTGCGTCAGCCTCAGCCTTATTCATAATATGGCTCTCAAGATATAAGGCTCCCTCCCCGGCACGGTAATGGTACACTGGAGAATCTCCGGTATTGATAACGATCGCCATATCTTCCATCAGCGTGATCGCGCTCAAGGTCGTTCCGCCTGCCTCAAGGCCTTCTCCTATCTTGCATACCGCCCAGTTCGCTTCCTGCAGCGCTTCCTGCATGGCCTTTTCCACGGTGTCCGCATGGCAGTACAGGCTAAAGCATTCTTTCTTCTCCTTATAGATTCCTTGTAACCGTTCTTGTATTGTGCGCAGATATGCGTCCACTGCCGTCCAGGCAGCCTTTTCTCCCTGGGCAAGATGCGTCACCCCGTCGGCAACCGCAATCAGATCCATAGCCTTATCATTCATATATGCCATCTTCACCCTGAGGTAGGCATCCTCATTTGTCTCATGAAACATGCTCTCAGCCTTCCTCGACTTCATATGTATCTTATATTCCATGCCCCTTCCTCCTACATTTCTTCAAACAAATACTGGTAAACTTCCGCTATACTGTCCAAAAGTTCTGCTCCGTGCTTCTGGCATTTGATCTGATTCGCCACCACGACATACCTGGGGGCATCCAGTGGGGCGAATGAGATCATCCATGCATTATTGGTACCTTCTTCATCTCCGTTTTCGCTTGTCCCCGTCTTGCAGCATATCTGATACCGGTCCGTCAGCGCCTGCGTCTTTTCGTCCGCCTGGCTTTTGTACTCCTGTGCGGCATCATGCATGGCATCTTTGACTGTATGTGCCGTCTCCGGCGCGCATACTTCGCTTAATACCTCGACGCTTCCTTCTTTCACGACTTTGCCGTCTTTGCTTAATACCCGCTTGATCAGATACGGCTTCTTCATAACGCCGTCAGCAGCGATCGCCTGGGTGATCATCGCCATATTCATCGTGCTTGTAAGTAACTTTCCCTGCCCGAATCCGGTCTGGCACAGCACCTCCTGATCAGAATCATCAACCTCCCAGTTGGATGTGATCGTTCCAAAATCCAGCTCCACGTCCTTGCCGATCATGCATTTCCCAGCCATTTCTGTAAGCCTCTTCGCCCCCAGTTCCTGGGCCGCCTGGGCCATGACACAGTTGGAAGATCGCACAAGCGCTGTCTTTAGGTCAATCCAATCTCCGATATTTCCATATGCATTCTTCACGGTATAATCTCCAGCCATATAGGAAGAATCCAGATACTCGCTTTCTCCCATGCCGTTTTCCAGGGCGGCCATCAAGGTTACCACCTTGAACACGGAGCCTGGCGCCTTACCATTCTTATATGCCATGGGATACCGCATTTCCAGATTCGGATCAGCGGCGTCCATAGCCGTGATGCTGCTTGTAAGTTCATTGGCATTAAAGGAAGGATAGCTAAGCATCGTCAGGACCTGTCCCGTCTCTGCGTCCAATACCACCAGAGATCCGACCTGATCAATTCCGCCAATCTCATTCGAAAGAATCTCTGCCGCTCTTTCCTGCAGTCCATGGTCGATATTAACCTGGATGCTGTTTCCCTTCGTATCCTCGATTCCTCTCGTCTCATACAGCATATCTTCCGCCAGTTTCTGGAATCGGTACCCGCCGTTCTGCAAATATCCAAGCACCTGGGAGTAGGCGTAATCATCCGCATAGACGCCAGGCTCCCCAATCTTTTTATTTTCTACCAGCAGCGCGCCATTGCAGTCCAGAATATCGCCCGGAACGATCGTTCTCCGGTTGCACGCCGCAATCGCCTCCGTTTTGTAAGCATCCGTTTTCTGGTCTACCCCTTCCACTATCGCCGTATGCCTGTAGAGCATGTAGATTTCTACTATGGCGAAAGCCGCAATCAGGAAAAATGTTACCGCGCTTCGTCTAAACATCTGGTTCCTCATACCCGATCTCTCCTTCCATAAATCCTGTAGACAGCATCAGCAGTACCGCGATCTGCATCAGGCTGCTGGCAATGTTCGTATATCCCGCCGAGAAGAACAGCAGCGGCACTCCTGTGATCGGCATACTGCCACTGCTGCCGCTATCAGAACGGCAATCCACATAAACAGGACCTGCTTTCGGTTCTTGGCAAAGGTCGTATACACAATAAGAAATATCCCCCCAATGATCAGAGAACTTCCCAAATCCCTGAAAAACACCGGAACTGCCATCGTAATCACTGTATATAGAATCGCTGCCGTTTCCCGTGGAATGAACAGAAACGTATCCTTGGATTGCTTGCACAGAAGAAGGACGAGCACGCATACATAGATCATCCTTGTCAGTTCCAGAATTTGAATGTCATTCCCCGCAATCTCCAATGTAATCCTGGCTGCCTGGCTGCCTCCGGCCTGGCCAACGGTTGTTCCTTTCACAGCCAGAAACAGATAGATGCAGGCTTGAAGGAGCATCAATAAGATTCCGGCCCATTCCCGGCCAAGCATCTTTCCCCAAAAACGAAAAGCCAGTGCTGCTGCAGATGCCGCCGCAATAGCGACTGCCAGTTTCAGCAGCATCCCTGCTACATCCGCCTTGCTTCCGCTTGTAATCAGCTGCGTAATGAATCCCGTCGTTATCAGCATCAGCACCCAGATCGCAAGATACCAGTCTGCATTCCTCGCGAGAACCAGCACGGTTACCGTGCAGGGAATCAGCCCGGCGCATATCATAAGGTATTCCGGCCCCACGCCCTTGGCAAAAGCGAAGGCTCCCATCGCCGCCTGAACCAGAAGGAGCAGCAGAAGCGGCTTTCGGACGGCGGACATTCCTCCCATCATTTCAGCCCGCTCCTTTGCGGTTAATTGTCCTTTCTTTACGTACATAAGCCTTGTCCTCCTCTCATTCGCCGTATCGTATCCGAGTCTCCTCATGCGCCCTGTCTTCCCGCCTCAAATCCGGTGGAATCTCGATCTCGACTTTGACGCTCCCGAACCAGAATCTGTGGATCGTGCCCGGCTTCATGATAACCTTATCGCCAGCCCTCATCACTTCGAACCTTCCGTCTTCCAGCGCATACTCCGTCTGATTGCTCTTATTCTTATTGGCGTAGACGGTTACGCCTTCTCCCTTCCATTTCCCATTCAGGATTACCCCCTGGCATTGGGATACGGTCTTATTTTCCAAGATCAGATCGCAATAGTCCCCCCGGCCGATCCGATACCGCCTCCTTGTATCCACGATCTCGGTCTTCCAGGTACCCTTATGCCAGCTTGTCAGATCGCCAAACTCGCAGTATCTGATGACCGGCGCGCAGATCGGGCTGGTATCCATAGGCTTTCTTACTACGCGCCGGATTCCGGCAAAGCCGGCTGCCGCCTTTTTCCATCTGCTAAAGAATGCTTTCCCGGCCATCGGACGGATTCCGGCATCCCATGCCAGTATGCCCGCAAAACTAATCAGCACGATAATCACGATCAGAGTCGTCACCTGATATAAACGCATGCTCTCTCCTCCTTTGCTCTGCGGACATCTGAAAATACCTAGACAAAATCCTCAACATCCGCTGTTTCTATCCAGTTAAACTGTACCGCAATCTCCGTGTCATATTTTTTTCTTTTTTTATCTCCTGCATCTGGCTGTACGCCTTATACGCAGGCGCATCCTTTAGATCAAGCGCCTCCCTGAGTTTTGGATGCCTGGCAAAGGCAAGCTCGATCTGGACAAGTTCTTCCTGTGAGAACTCACCGATATGCCTCCAGAAGCCTTCCCTGTCGCCAATGGTTTTAAATCCGGCCATAAGAAGCAGGATATCCCTTGACGCCAGTGCTTCAAGAAGCCTGGCTCCTTCTTCCTCGCCTTCCTTGCGGCTTCTCCTTAGCAGGATTTCATACCTTGCCATCCGCTTCTTTTCCGGCATCCCCAAAGACTTTGCCTCAAATATGCGGATCTCCCGAAGTAGAGAGTTCCTGCCTTTTTCCATGCCGATCCTGCGTGCAATGCTCTTATTGCTCTGCCATATTTCTTCTTCCGCCTTAGCGTAAAACCCCGGACTGTTTTCCTTTATTTCTGAGAGCATCTTTGCAATCACGTCCGCAAACAGGGCCGAATTGCATCCTTGCCTTAGTTCCGGGAGCATATGGCTCGTCCACAGGAACACCCACTGCTCCGTCGTGATTCCCCTCGCCATCCTAAGATAGGAGTAAAGCAGTTCCCGGTAGAACCCCTCGCCTCTTGCCCGGTCTGCCAGAACCAAAAGATCCAGGCCCAATTCCTGCTCTGTCACCGTGTTTCCTTCCCTCAGCCTTTGCAATGCATAGGCGAATGGAAGGTGGCGGACATCCCGTTCTTCCTGCGGCAGCATCCCAAGCAGATCTTCCAGATACTCTCTGTAGCCGCCATCGATCATTTTATGGGCCAGGGCCTCATACATCCCGGAACTGCTTTCTGCTTCCGCCTTTTTCCCCAAAAACGGAATGTCCTTTGCCGCGCCATGCCCATCCTCTGTAAAATGGATCCGCACTTTAGATCCATTCCTTTCCGAATGAATCCCATAAGACAGGCGTCCCTGATCGGCGCATGCCGGGTACATCTGGTAGAACAGGTACATCCATTCGGCAGCGATGCGCCAGATCGCCTTATCCCCTTTTTTTGCATGTATCCTTTCGGAAAGGTCACTGCCAGCATTCCTTCCGTATCCGCCAGATACTCATAAAACTTGCGAATGCAGCATGCCAGGCTTCTCTGGCCCAGACCATACTTTTTCAGGATTCCCGGCAAGTCATATTGTGGCTTTTCTATCGTCTCATCCGGCTCCCACGCTTCCAGCGTATCCGTCTTTGGCATTCTCGTATCAAAGGGATAGTCCAGCAGATAATCCTCATACTTCTTAGTCCTTTCCGCGGGAATCAACACCTGGCACAGGCGATTATTCCTCCCATCGCCTCCATCCTCGCAAGCTGCACAGGATATGGCTGCATATCTGCCGCTGGCAAAATCATAGTACAGAAGCCGCGCAGTTTCCCCATCCGGCCCGGTTTTGATATCCATTGCAAGGCGCTCGCAGCAATCCAGGAATTCCGGCGCCTTCATAGATGACGCCACGATCCCGAGTCCTTGCTGGTGGGCGGACAGAAGTTTTTTGCTCCACGTATAATAGGCCTGCTCGAATTTCACTTTACATTCCCCCTGTCTTCATTGAGACTTTCAAGAATCGCCATCACAAATGGCTCTGCAATCCGGATCGGGTTATAGGGCTTATTGAGGACATAGCATTTCTTGCCTTCAATCTCCTGCATCGTCGTCGCGCATCCGGTAGCGGATACGGCATGAAAACTCACCTTGCCAAAAGTCGACTTGCATTCCTCAAGCCTTGCCTCATCGGTCACATACCGGAGAAATACCTTCTTTACGATTGGCTCCAGAATCCGGTTCTGTACTGCCTGGAAATGGTTCATCTTGCGCATCAGAAGATACCTCTGCTCGATCTCCGTCAGTTCTTCTTCTTTTTCCAATACATCGCTTTTTGCGATGGTAAGCATCAGATGCTTATCCTTAAGCGCATCCAGCTGGTGATTCAACGACATGTAATTCTTCAGTTTCTGATAGAGATCCAGGCTATCCCGGTGCATATGCATTCCAGAGGATCCTTCCAATAGTTCTTCAGCGGTAATCACGCGCCCTGACATCTGATACTCTCCCTGCTGTTCCAGATCCAGCAATCTTATCTCTTCCTCCCGCCCTTGGCTGTGGCCGCAATTCTTTTCCATATCCACCAGATAAATATAGGATCCCATCCGCGAGATATACTTTGTGCGATAATCCAGATGGCTGAACTGCTCGATCACCTCGCCTGCAATATCGTAAATGCCCAGAATCATCTTCTTGCCCCGATACTTAATAAAGAGAAACAGCGGCGCAAGCATCTTCGTCTTTGACGCGTCCGGACAATATCCCTTTTCTTCCAGCAGCCTTGACTGTTCTTCCAATCCTTTATAGAAAGGATCCTTCTGCGGATCATGGGCTGGCAGTACCTGCAGTTCTTCGTCCAGAAACCTTAATGCGCTGCACTGGTTCGCCAGAAGCGAGACGATCATCGTGGTCTTTGATGCCGCCTTCTGGGCGATTATGGCGACTGCCTCAAAACAATCCGCCTCATACCAGTAGAGCGGAAGCGATTTGTGGCAGTTCGGGCAGCAGGGAAGAAGGCGGGCGATTTCATCCCGGAAGCCGTTATTATGCCGGATATACATCGTAATGGATCTGTCCTCCTTTGCATCGCCAAGTTCCAGCACCGCTAATCCGCTCTGGGTCAATTTCTGCTTTGCATCTTCCCCGGATGCGCCTGCCAGATATTCCGTGGCCCGCTTCCTTGCCTCCAGGTAATCCTCCCTGATGTGGCAGATCATTTCACGAAAGGCCTCTATCGTATATCCGTCGTCCCGTCCGATGTGATAGTGTATGGTCTCATCCAAATACCGCTCATAGAGAATATCATCCCGTTCTTTCGCAATGACTTTTACGATGTCGCTTCCCCCGGCTACCTTATCCATAATGGTGCTCAGGCCATACCCTTCATAGAAATAGAGTTCATACAGCAGCCTTGATTCTTCTAATTCTTCAAAACAGTTTGGACATATATTCATCCTTTTCTCCTCCTAATCAATCTCGGCTATAATGCTGCCAATCGCTGTCAGCAGTTCATATTCTCCTTTTTGTATAATGGCCTCTTTCACTTCCTCATCGCCATTTACGGAGAAGGCCATGTCGGATACCAGGCGTATCCCTTCGATCTCTTTTGCCGGATACAGATGGATTCCGGTGCTTCCTCCTGATAACTCGCTTAGGGAGAGGTAATTTCCATCCAGCGTCAGGACCTTGATATCATCCAGCAGATAATAGCCTTTTGCCTGTTTTGCCGCAATGCTGCCAATATAGGACTTCCAGCTGACGCTGACGGTATAGGGGAATTCCTCCTTTAGCATCCGTTCTGCCTCGCCAGATGTTCTTTCCATTTTCCTTGCTTCCCTGGCCATCATCTTTGCTTCATCAAGATAGCGGCGAATGGAATTTTCCGTCCTTGCCATTGCCGTCTTTAGGCTTCGAATCCTGCCGCCTTTCTTACCCAGAGCGCGGTAAGTCTTGATATCCTCTTTCATTGCCTTCTCATATTGATCGGCGCTGGTCTTGCGATCCTCCTTTAAAAGCCCCGGGATTCCATATTTTTTCTTCTGCATTGCGCTAAGCCTTGGACATAGCGTAAGCAGCCGTTTTCTCGCAGCCTGATATCTGTCAGGAACAGCTTCCATTTTCCCGGCTTCCTCGATCAATTCATTAAGTAATTCTCTTTCTTCCCCCCATCTCCTTTTTCTTGCCCTGGAGACCACGATGGAAAGACAGGTCAATAATACAATTCCAATCGCCAGGCCTATATAATATTCATTCATTAAAATCCCCCCCCCCGTTTTTTCTGATTTTCTTCCATAAGTTTTTCCATAAATGCCATTCTTTTTTCTTTAGCTATTGGCCGGATATCGAATAATGGATGAGAATATCTCTGCCTTGCCTTCTGCTTGATCGGCTCTTCTCCAATCGGAATGAATCTCCCATAGTCGAAAATGATAGGCAGTCTTGTAAGATATGGTGCATTTCTTCCCAGAAAGACAAGGCACTCTCCCTTTTCCTTCGACAGCCGCTGTAGCTGGGTCACGCTGATCAGCGGACATTCTTCATTGACATATGAGCGTCTGTAGGTTCCCGCAAGCTGGGAAATATACGTAAGAAGTTCCATGTCTTTCGAGTTCAGATATGCGATGCAGTCGCAATTTCCAATAATAATATGGGCGGATCCCCGATACTTCTTCTCAATCTGCTGCAACGACTGAAATACCAGAAAGAATCTGATATTCCGGCTTCTTGAAGCTGTCATCATACTCTCGAAGTCTGGAATTGTCGGGATATTTCCTGCTTCTTCCAGTATCCAGTTGACGCGGATCGGAAGTTTTCCCCCGCATTCTTCTGCTTTTGCGATCAAAAGTTCATAACTCTGCTTCAGGAACATCGTGACCAGGGAATTATAGGTTGTCTTCTCATCCGGCATAATCAAAAATGTGATCTCCTGACGCTCCCCCATGGATGTGACATCAAAATCGCTTTTCGACATCATATCATTTAAGTTCTCCTGGGAGGTTAGGTTGCCCATAGGCTGAGAAAATACGGACTCGATGGATCCTCTGGTGCCTTCCGGCGCTCCCAGGATCCCTTGAAGGCACCGGTACATAAATGGACTCTTCTCCTTCATGCATCTGACATACTCCTTTAAAAATGTCGAGGCTCCCAGCGGCTCCTTCCCAACTGCTTCCAGATGCATAACCTCTTCCAACGTCGCGTTCTCGGGCTCGCCCTCTTCAAAAAGAACCAGCGCCAGGCCTACGAAATAATTCTCGCTCATCGAGGTCCAGAATGGATCGTCACAATCTGCGGATAGTTCGCTAAAGATACTTTTCGCCACATCTTTCAATAACTCGACTGCTTTATCCCTTTTTCCGGAGTGAAATAATGAAACTGGAATAGACAGCGGATTCCAGCAGTTGCCGCACTGTGGATTCCGAAAATTCAGCACATTGACTCTCACCCCTTTCTGCTGGAGATAAGGCAGCATATATCGATATAGTTCCTGCTTCGCATCCGTCAGCACCATGGATTCCCCTCCCCCGATCATGGACATAGCCGTAGGAAGCACGCCAGCCAGAGTCTTTTTACTGCCCGTGGTTCCAATCAGCATGGTATGAATGTCATCATCCGCCACATGGGTAATTCCCTTTTCAAGGTCCGCCCATATCGGGAACCCAGTGCCTGCAAACTCCTGCCGTTTCCAATCAATCCTGGCAGTCGCTTTCTTGATCTCATCCGCCTCGCTGAATCTTCCTGTTTCATATTCAATGTACTTTTTCATACGCATCCTCCCAGTTAGAAACCAATTTTTTTAACTTCCGCCTCCGCCGCATTCTTTTTTGCCAGATGCTCTTCCAGATTCCGATTAATGATGGCTTTGGTAATATACCTTTTTGTCGGGCGCATTCTGGTCTCATATAAAATATCCCGGACCAGGGATTCTACCTCTCTGTAACTGCAACGCCCTTCGTCTTTTTCAATATAAGCCTCCAGCGTCTCTCTCAGATGTCCGTTCATTTTGTAGCCTTCCCCTTGAAGAAGATGTCTCGCATATTCAAGCAGCTCGTCTTTCGTTGGATATTCGATCATATACCTTAGAAAGCGCGCATCAGGGCATGCGTCGCACATTTCCCCTATTACCCGTTTATCTACGGATTCCATGATCAGAATAAAGCGGATAGATGGCTGTCTTTCCAGGATATACTCCAGCAGCTGGTCCTGCCTTTTATGGCTGGCAAACAGGCGCCTTCCAAGCTTGATGGCCATGACTCCTTTAAACTTCCGGTTTCTCGCCACAATGTCCGGGGAAGAAAAAAACTTGCTGCTTAAGTTTCCATTCTCCTCACCGGGATATTCCAGTTCCAGATAGGCCTCTTCCAAATCCCGATCGGGCCTCATCCTGTTCCAATAAGCTTTTCCGAGCCTTCTTGCAAGCGCCAGGGCCGCCGGCTCATTAGCCTCATCTACTTCAATGATCAAATGATCTTCCAGATGCCCCAGAAGTTCCCACCGCCTGATCAGTTCTTCTATATCGCTGATTTCCCTCATATTCATTCCCTCCTTTGCTTGATAGGCCCATTGTAAACTGCATTGTATTCCACTTTTTTTCCTTTTTTTGCGCAAAAAAACAAGGACCAAGAAATTATCTTCTCGTCCTTGTCTGTAACTAATTGTCTGCAAAATATTTTCGGCGCTCTTCCTCCGTAAGTTTCCGGCCGTCCAGTATCTCCTCTGCCTTTTTCATCAATTCCGGATAGGAATAGAACGAATAATATCCGACCTGCTTTCCCGCTGACATGCATAGAATCTCTTCCGCCTGGATGCAGGCCGCTCCCTCATCCACGTCGGCATACCTGTAAAACTTTGCATGATCGTCTACAAAATATAAGTGAAGGGTCGTTTTAAATCCATTATCTTGGACCATATCTTCCTGAACACCAAAATATTTGCTGCTTTGATCCGTATATATCCCGTTGATGCTCCTGATCTGCTCCGTATCCTGCATCTCCATCTTCTCTTTCTCGATGTTCCACATTGCCAGGCATCTGGAGTCATCATATAATATCAGATGTTCGTCATTGCCCCAGAACTCGAATTGGGGAGAATCGCTTCCACGGAAAGGGATTTTTTTCTGTATCCTGCCGGACGCAAGGTCAATGATCTTTATCTCCTTCTCTTCCGTGCTGTACACTGCAATTAGGGCATTCTTCTTTCCTATCGCTACGTGCCTGGCTTTCAGGGATCTTCCATATCGGTAGGATTCTTTTCCCTCGATCTCCTTCCAGTCCTTCTCTTTGACATCCCATAATTTAATGTATGCTTCATCGCCGTCGGCCACTTTGAATATCAGGCAGGAGCCATCCGGCGCTGCTACTACTTCTTCGATTCTCCCATTTTTAATCTTGTCCTTATACTTTAGGACTTGTTTGCCATCTTTCAGGCGGATGATTCCAAACTTATCATCATAACAGACTGCAAGCCTTGGATCCTCTGCGTCCCCGTAAGCCGCAACACTATCAAAAATTCCGCAAGGAACCGGCTTTTGATACAGTTCCTTTTGCCGATTGATATCTACTGCGTGAAGAACAGCATCGCCGCTTTTCACTTTTTTATCTTCTATATAATAAAGAATAGGACTTTCATCAGTGCCGGCAATCGCAAACCAGTGCATGAATGTATCAAGCTTTGTTTTAACCGAAACCGAGATCAGCAGATTGGATGTCCCAGCCTCCCAGACATCCAGTCTGGATAATGCTTCCTCCTCATAAGAATTATAGAATAGGCCCCGGTACGCTTTATCATTTAAGTTGCAGTATCCGACAAACGAAAGGTTCCCTTCCGCATCCAGATACTGAATCTCCTCATCTCTTTGTATTCTGCTCAGCACAATTTTAGTATCATTCTGGCGGACCTGGATCGCGGCCCTGCTTCCGGCAGAATATGCGAATGCATGCACTTTGGCATTCAGTTTCCCGGAGTCATATTGAATATTGGGATCCTGAAGGCTTTGAAGAATTATGGCTCCGTTATGCAGTCCCACCATCATTCTTGTAGCGTCATAAAGCCCCCATCCGGCAATCTCATCCGGATACTGTACTTTTAATATTTCTTCAAACGTATCTGTATCCAGCAGAAGAATCATAGAGTTCAACGTGACAGCCAGCACATCCCGGCCGGCCCCATCCAGCTTTATGCGCTTCGGACACATGCCTGACGTGCTCTCCCTGCTAAAATCCATCATTCCTTCCACGTTTCGGATGGACTTCCCAATATCACAGTCATATACCGCTACCTTGTAACGGTTCTCTGCTTCAAAATATTCGCTATCTCCAAGCATCTCATATTGCAGCGCCGCAAGATGCCTGTCATCCAGAAAACACAGTTCTTTGGCATCTTTCGCCTCCATCATTTGCACATCCCCATCTTCCAGAGACAGGAGGTAAAGGCCGCAGAATTTATCTGCGTTATCATCTGTCTCAAATTTATTTCTGGTTTCCCCCAAAGCCAGAAGCGTGCCTGCTTCATTTATAACGGCAGCATTGAGCCGCCCCAGCCCGCGTTCCTTCGCTTCTTCCAACTCCTGCTCCAAAAGGATAGTGCCATCCACTGCATCATACACAGAGACCCATGTAGCTTCACATACTGCCAGCTGCTTCCCGTTGGATACGCATTGACCGTCTTCATACCCACTGAATTCCTTACTTAGCCGCTTCTCCCAAAGAGTCTCCCCCAACTTGATATCCGCCACATACACCTTGCTTTCGGTAGCCATTGCAATTCTATTCTCCGTCACAAAGCATCCATTCTTAACAACATCTTTTTCCTGAGGCTCCGTCTTCCAGAGGCATTTGCCGCTTTCCACATCAAACACATATGCCTCGCCTCCCTCGTCTATAGCGAGATAGTAGTTTTCGTCAGGACTTAGTCCCCCTTGTTTACCGGTGCCATATTCGGTCTCCATAATCTGATCCGGACTTAAGTCAGCCGTATTCGTATACTGGTATGAATACAGCGCATTGTTAAGGGCATACATTGCTTCCGGCGCCAAGGGCCCGTTCTCATTCTCTTTTGACAATGCTTCCACAGCCGTCTTAAGCGCTCCAACCCGGTCTCCCGACGCAAGCAGTTCGCCGGATGTCTTAGACAGGTACCTGGCCTGATTGACCATTGCTTTTTCATACTGTTCTTTCACCTTTGATTCCTGATGCAGCGCATAGAGCGCAAATGCCAGGAGCAGGCAGAAGATTATCCCTGCGATTGCCCCGGCCCTCTTCAGCATGTATTCCCGGTGCCTCTGCCGCAGGTCATCATAACTGCAAGAGACTATCGGCGCAATAATGCGAAGCAATTCCTTTTTAAGATTCCGGATGATCTCCGTTTCGGATCTGCCACGGATGTCTGCCGCAAGCGGTTCCACCGGAACCTTTACCAGGTGCTCTATCCCATCTTCGTCCTTTGCCGTCTTCTCAACATAACGCAGCTGCTCCGGGAACACCTCTCCAGGCTCTCCTTCCAAAAGTATCAGGATGATCCGGTTCTTATCATGAGTCTTTAGGAATTCCTCCACTTCTTTCTGCACCCACTCTGACCGGCAGGATTCCTTTGAGCATATCAGCAATAGATACTCCGCATTTTGCAGTGCCTGCCGGATGTTTTCCGTCAAGTCATTGGTGGGCGTTAGTTCGTCCATATCGCGGAAGATTCTATGAATCCGCTTTTTTCCGCTGGTCGCCTGAATCTTTCCGGGAATCCGGTAATGTTCCAGCATACGGTGCAGCCGCATTGCCACCAGAGAGTCTAATTCCTGATGTTTATAACTGATAAATGCGTCATATTGTCTCTCTTTGTCCATCTTGTCCTACCCATTCCTCTAATATGTCCCCTAAGTTTCTTTTTCTTAGTTCCTCCCGGTTGATATAGCGCACGCCCATGGTTTTTGCCCTTGCCGCGATCCGTCCATCCCGCTCGCAGACCGCCTTTTCGTTGGAGCACACCAGTGCCGCTTTCGCCTCTATTCCAAACCGGGAAGCCAGATACTGTATCATGTAGAGGCTCTCTTCAGAAGGTTCCTCTGTCCGCGCCATTATAAATAATGGATGGATTCCGCTCACCGCGACGATATCCACTTGCTCTGCAATCCATTCATTCTCCTCCATATCTGTATTCCACTCAAGCCTGGTACTGCTCTTGACGTCCTGAAAGCGCCCAGCGCGCCGGATACTGTCATAAATATACGCGCGCAGCACGCCGTCTTCTTCTATCAAGCTGCGGCAAACCCCAAAAGAAGTATAGAAGAACCCTACGCCCGTTTCCAATTCGAGTTTCTTGACCAGTCCATATGACGCAAGTCTTTCAAGGCCTCTTTTTGCCGCTTCCCCCATTGGGCCGGCTGGAAGATTCCCTCGCACATCCAGCCGTGTTAAGATGATTCGATAGTTTCCATCCTTTGCTTCCTTCATCTCTATCCGGATTCTTCCCGCGCATGCCTCCGTCTGTGCGTATAATGTCTTGACCTCTTCAAGTATGGCAGGATAGAAGGATGCGATTTGAATATGAACATCTTCCCCCAGGTCAGTCTCGTCTCTTTTATATTCCGCAATAAGCCCTGATTCATTTAGCCTGGAGATCATCTGATGCAGCCCAGTCTTCATCAGGAATCCTTCCAGCAGATATTCATCCCAGTATGCGGCCGCTTCTGCCTTCCTTCCACAGAGCAGCATCTTCTCTTCGAAACTCATATCTTTTAAGAATCCAGCAAATTGCCTCCACTCTTCCTGCGTATCAAATTCCTGATAGCATTTCCAGAGATGTTCCACCTCTTTCTGAGGCATCGTTGTCCTGCTTGCGCCGATTGCCGTCTCGCGGATGCCGTACAGGCAGTATGCCTCATTTACCGATAGCGTCCGTTCTCCTGCATAATACTCCGCCTGCGGGCACAGATAGATGTTCTGAAACCGTCCGTCCCGATACATATGAAGGGGCATATCCTCCTCATACGCATGCCTGCTGATGATCGAGGCGAGATATGCCGATGTCCCGGTAATGTCTGCGGAGGCCCCATCCCCCAGGCTGTGGGCCAGAAGCCGATATTCCGCCGCATTTCGGATGACTGCGCAGGAAACCTTTGTATGGATCTTCCGCATCTTCATAAACGCCCTGATATTCTCGATTTCCTTATGGATATCGTATTCGCTTACATAGACGACCTGTTCCGGTTCCATGTACATCGCATAGATAATATTATCCCCCGGCTGCTGGCTCCATCCTTTTATAATCGTTCTGGAAACGCTTCCATGAATCAAAAGATAGGGAAGATAGTCTATGATCAGGCGATCCATCTCCTTATAGTCCCGGTTGCTGTAATATTCCTGATAGGCTGCCGCTGCCTCCTTGATCTCTTCCATAAGCCGCAAGGCATGGCCATTATGACCTTCTTCTACCTCCTCCTTTGTTCTTTGGAATTGGTCCTTCCATATTAACATCACATTGTCCGTATTCTGATCCAGCTTGATCATCGTATCCTTGAATCTTTCCCATGTTTCCGGCAGTTTCTGGTCCCAGTCTTCATAGGAACTCTCAATTTCCCCAAAACGCTCCCGGATGATTTTCCTGCTAAGGCCGCATAATTCTTTCGCCCTTGAATGCAGCTTAAGGGAAATCTGATCCAGACATTCTGTCATGCAAGGGTGGAGTTTCCGAGCTGCGTCTTTAAAACTGCCGTCATTGTGGAGCGTCACCTTATCCATTTCATCTGCATCATACATATCCCAGCCGCGCATGACGCTGCAAGCCATCCACCTGCGATGTTCCAGATGTGCCAGACGGCTGTACAGTGTCAAATCCTCCTTAGGCTTAAGCACCTTCTCATAAAATGCAGCCGCTGCTTTTTCGCTGTCTTCTTCAAAGATGCCGCAAGACGCCAGCTTGCATTCTATATGCATCGCGCTTTCAAGGGATGACTGATAATTATAGAGATTGCGGCAAAACCTCTCATAATCAGACGGACAGCGTTCATCCAGCATCTTATCGTATATCCGGTTGATCTGAAACGCTGTCTTTGTCAAATTCTTATAGATCTCCTCATCTTCTGCGGCAAATTCATCATCCAGGCAGCCTATGAAAACCTCCCCCGCTCCTTCTTCCTTCAGACGCCTGCTAATCCGGTCCGCGTACATGCGATTCCGATCTGAATTGTCATCTGCAAGCAGGCAGTACTTTGCCCCCTTTGCTTCTTCTGGGGTTCGGATAAAAAAGACTTCTGCAAACGGCTGTTCCACCAGACCATATTTGCCCGTCTCATTCGATCCATCCAGCACCGTCATCTTCGGAAGGGCGGGACAGCGCGATATCATCGCTTTCTTTCTTTTCTCCGGGCTTATGCAGGCCCAATAGATGCGAAGCCCATAATCCAGCACCTGTCCGCAGCATCCATAGATCAGGCGGAATAGCTGGGATGCCCGCTCTCCTTCTCCGACGATCAAAACCGATATTTTTTTATCCGCTGATGCATACTGGTAGGGAGGATATTTTTTCATCAGGCACAGCGCTCTCTTTAGAATTTTTGCCGTCTCGATCTTCTCTTCCACAGGCCTGGCAATCTTTATAATCTTCTCCAGCTGCGCTTTTAGTTCCTCCATAGATGCATATCGCCCTTTCATGAAGTCGCAGATCGTATGCTTGAAAAAGGAGGAAAGCTCATTCTCCAACTCCTTCTTCTTATCCCCATACTCTTCCAGAAGGCCTCCAAAATCGTATCTAGCCGCGTATTTTGACTCATTAAAATGGATTCCCCGCTTAAATATGCGGCCAAAAACCATCGCTCCAATAGAATAGTAGTCTGATGCCTCCGATATGCGGCTTCTTTTGTCCGCCCGGACCTCCAGCGCGGAAGTTTCTTTGGAGCATCCGATCAGAATACTTTCATCGCCCAGTTCTTCCTTGCGTACCACATTGTCAAAATCAATCAGCTTGATGTAGTCTTTCGTCTGCGACAATACGAATATATTCTCCGGTTTAATATCCAGATGCAGATAGCCGATCTTGTGGTATTTTTCTACTGCCCTGGCTGTCGCAAGTGCAACGGCACAGATTTGGGACAGGGTCTCCTCCTTTATCTCGTCATAGCACTTTCCCTCATCATAAGACATAAACCAATAGAGGGAGTCGCCTCCCCCGTATAATTCTCCGTAATTTGGCATTTCGTTACGGGCCTCCTGCATCCTGACATGCAGATCCTTCATGACTTCATACCCGTTCAGGAACCGCCTTCTAAGCACAGGCACCATTTCCTTGCATCCATATTCCGGATTATAGAAAAGCATCTTTCCCTCCCGCGAGAACATATACCCCTTTCCTGTTGCCTGCGCCGGATAGAACTCCTTCAGCCTTCCAATCATGCCATTGGGACATTCCACCTCATAGGCGATGCAGATTCCGCCTTTTCCAATTACCTTTCTGATTGTGAATGCCTCAAATCCTTCCTGCCCCTGCCTCTGTAATTCTATGACCATGCCTGGTTTCAATGCTTTCCGCGCCATATCCTGCCTACTGCCTTTCCTATTATTTCTTTAGTAGTTCCATATCCTGCCTGTCTGCCGATAAGACCTTTTCATAGTCTTCCGGCAGAAGCAAATCCAGTTCTTCCTTATGCCTTAGATAAAATTCTCCCGCCTGTTCAAGACTATTATCTGCCGCTTCCTGTTTCCCCATTTTTGCCAGGATCACGCCTCTGTCATGGCGAATCCACAGCTGCTGCCACGGCATCCGGAATTCCTCTTCCCGCAGCGCCGACTCGCTTAACTCAAGATATCTCAGGCATTCCTCATAATTTCCCTGCTTATAGCTTAACAGTTCATAATGCCTGTTTTCTTCCAATACCGCTTCCAGTATGATTTCCTTCCAGAAATCGCCCGGCCTGTCATCATTCAGGGAGCACAGGAGAAAGTTCTCAAACTTGTTCGTGATATTGATGGGCGGCATATTGGCATCTTCCAATATTTCATTCATCTCATCAAAAAATACTTTGACACGCTCGGCGCCCTCTAGTTCCAGGTTTTCATCAATGGTAATGAAATTAAAATAATATAGAAGAACCAGCTGGTGCTTGGTTACTGCCTTCTTCCGGCTATTAAGCTCGCTTAGCTTGGTGCTGCTGAGGATTTTCGTCTTAATGCTCCTAACGCGATGCTCCCAGATGGCTCCCGCCGCATTTCCGGCCAGCTTATCCAGGGAATCCGCTTTTTTTCTTTCATCTTTTTGGTCAAGCACGATGTCCGGGAAGAACTCCACAAGCATTTTTCTTAGGAATTCGCTTTTATTGTTCGTCCGCCGTGCATTGTTGCCCCCTTCGTCGGCATATTCATCCACGTTGCCAAAGAGTTCGACCAGTTCTTTCTGAATCTCATCAAAGACCCGATAAGCAGATCTGCTGGAGCCAATCAGATATCCGGCATTGTCATCCAGAAACTCAAACAGGCTCTTTTCATCATTCAGATTATGTATCTTTGCCAGGGCAAGCCTTGTATAGTCGTTTTCCCTGCCTCTGTGCCTGTCATAACTATCCATCACTTGATCCAATTCCATAAAGGTATTCTTTTTATTCCGGAGGCAGTATACGTACACAATTTCTTCCATCCTGCGCGGGTCCGGCCTTTGGATCCCGTCTGATGACACGCTCGCCAGAATCCGGGAAAATATAGGATAGTCCATCCCCAGTGCAAATGCGATTCTATAAAGAATCTCTCTTTTGCATTCTTCCTGCTTCAGATAATTCCGGATATCCTGTCTTTGCACCCATTCCAGCGTCCGGTAGTTTTTCCGTTCTCCATTATTATGCCTTTCTATGATCATAAAAAGGTCTACATATTTCTCAACATCCAGATACAGGATATCATCATAGGCAATATTCTCTTCCAATTCATATTTGTCCAGTTTATAATTCTTTGCCTTGTATTCCTTCACTTGCTCTATCGCCCGGCTTCTGGCCAGTTCCAATGCATCATTGCCCTCATCATAGTTAAAAATATTGTAATCAAAGACTTCTATCGTGGACATTCCATTCTTATCTTCTATCTCGAATCGGTACTTTCTGTCTTGCTCCAGATAAGTACATTTCACCTGGGGAATTTTCCTTGCCGCGTCTTTGCACAGATATCTGCGCAGGACAAACCCCAGCGTGATATTATTCTTGGAGTTATTTAAAAAATTCAAGATTTCTCTGGGATCATCTCCAAGATCATCCCACTGCTGCTCCAAACTTGCCAGATTACTTTCTCCATAACTATCCAGACAATAAGGCATCTCAACTTCCTCCTTGGTAACCGTGCTTTTCTTCTATTATACAAAACTTTCCATATAAATTCCACAATTAGCCAGATTCGCCCGTTCCATCACGATAATGCTAAAATCGTCCCTTCTATTTCCTTCTTCTTTTTCTTCGCAGCCCAGTCTTTTCATCTGAAAATTTCCATCCTCTGTCATCCTGTTCATCATTCTAAGGAACTTTCTCTCCGTTCGAAATTTGTCTTTCATGCCATCCGACAGGATGACGAAGCCATCCCATTTTGAAGCGTCTCCTCTTCCTATCTTGATGTATCCCTCTATATTTTCATCCACCGTAAGATACGCAGTATATCCGCCAAAACTATTTAGCGGCCTGGATATAATCTTGGCTTTGTCCTGATTCCATGCTCCTATACAGCCATCGCCCAGGTTCAGGCTGACATATCGCTCCTGGTCCACCGCTATCATGCAGAGCGTGGATGCATAATCCAGCGCGTCTGCTTCCATAATCCCGGACAGGCCGCTAAGCCATATCCGTATCTTGTCAGCTACATTTTTTGCTGCCTTCTCATACTTTGCCATATATAATTCTTCAAAATATTCCGTAAGATAGTTGGCAATCCCTTCAATCAATAACTTTCCCCCAATATCCGAAGCCTTGGATTCGCTGCATCCATCTGCCACGCCAATCACTGCGATTCCATTTTTTGATGTATAACAGATACGGTCCTGGCCCATAGGGAGGTTTTCCTCATGGCATTTCCCTGTCATTTGAATTCCCTTTACTCTCCAGCTCATTTATCTACGCTCCCGTCTTTTTATTTTTCAGATTCATACTATCAAAACAAACGGCTCACTTTTTTTCTGGATTTTTGTCAGAATGACTGTACTCGCAAAAAAGAGAGACTTCTTAATTCGAAATCTCTCCTTTTCACGCAATCATTTTATTTATGCCATCTACCTGCCATATCTCTATCCGCAATGATGTCCGCACTCGCCATGCCCATGTCCGCCGCAGTCTCCATGGCTGTGGTCATGATGCGTGCACATCGTGTCAGGATCATAGTTCAAGGTTCCAGCCAGATAGGACTCTACCTGCGCATCTGCGTCTCCCTGCGCGCCTGGGAACAGTTTGATGCCTGCCTCTGCCAGCGCATTCCTTGCGCCGCCGCCGATACCGCCGCAGATCAGCACGTCAATATTGCCATTTGCCAGGAATCCGGCTAATGCGCCATGGCCCTGCCCATTGGTATCTACAACTTGGCTTCCCGTAATCTTTCCGTCCTCGACATCATATACCTTGAACTGTTCCGTATGTCCGAAATGCTGGAATACCTGTCCATTTTCATAAGTTACCGCTATCTTCATATGTCTTCTCTCCTTTTCCATACCTGGGGTTTCTGAATGACATTCTGCCAATCCATTTAAAGAACAGTCAGAAGTCTTTTCTTTCACTGCTGCCCTATGACTTAATTCATAGTCTCCGCCTTCGATCTGAAGACTGATTCCTTCCACAAGGAATCTTGCCAGCTTCTTGCGTGCTTCTGCATACAGCATCTGCACCGTCGCTCTGCTTACTTCCATCTGCCGTGCGCATTCCTCCTGAGTATAGGCCATATAGTCAATCAGGCGGATGCATTCGTACTCTTCCACCTTCATATTGATTCCATATTCCGTCTCAGTCCCTCTGGAAATAAAATGGCTGTTCTGTGGCATCTTTAAGACTCGCTTTTTTTTCCCTGTTCTTGGCATTCGCCCTCTCCTTTATTAGCATATGTCAATATAATCATTATATGCACTTTATTAGCATATGTCAATAATAAATCCAATAAATTACGCCATCCATCTAGCCTGCATTGCGTATCAGCCTCTCTGCCATAGCCTGGACATCCAGAACCGTGACTAATCCTTCCTCCACCGCATATATTTCCCTCTCGATGGCGATGTCTTCGCTCTCTTTTGCAGCCTGGCTTTTAATCCTCTGCCCTTCTTCCGGCGTTATGATGGAGAGGCCATCGGTAACGCACAGCCCCATATAGTACTTTCCGGTTTTTAAGATTATCACGAGCGGAAGAAACTCCTGCTCTTCATCCTCCTCTTTTTTAGACAAGATCGGGACTATCATTCCTTTATAATTGCACAGGCCGATAAAATGCTCCGGAAGGCATGGAATCTTTGACATCTGTATATCCCGGCAAATCTCTGCCACATATTGAAAATCAATGGCATATTTCTTGTCGTCTCCATTCAGGCACAGCAGTTCCCTGCCGCTATCATTTTCCATCCTGTCACTCCCTTTCGTACCTGCTTATCACCAATTCCGTATCCAGGGCCGCGCATATCTTTCCATTTCCCATGACGCTCAGCCCGCCGATGCCGGTATTTCTGAAATTCCCGCCAAACAATGGTGGCAGAGGCTTGATTACCACCCTCTTCTGCTCATACATGGAATCCACAAGAATGCACCCCTCCGCATCACTACTGTTTAGATAGATTACGATTGCCGTATCCGGAGTATCTCCTGGAAGATTAAAAAACTGCCGAAGATTTATGAATGGAACCATCCGGTCTTCAAAACGTATATAATCTTTTCCATGAATCTTCTGCACATCCTGCCTGCATTCTTTATACTCCATAAACCGGAATACATGACGGGCCGGCATAGAGAACCGGCAGTCCTCTACTTTAAACCGTATACATTCTACCGTTGCCAGCGTTAGCGGAAGGACCATGATAAACGTTGTGCCTTTGCCTTCCTCACTCTGTATCCTGATATGCCCTCCGGCATTTTCTATAATATTCTGGACCACGTCCAGGCCTACGCCTCTTCCGGAATACTCCGTTACCTCCGAATTTGTTGTAAACCCTGGTAACAGTATGAATTCGCATAGTTCTCGAAAGTCATAGTCTTCCTCCGGTCTTTTAAATAATCCCTTTTCCCGCGCTCTCTGCCTTATGGCCTCCTCGCTGATGCCTCTCCCGTCATCTCCCACGGATATCCGAAGCTCGCCGATCGTGCTTTCCACCTCGAATCGAACCTTTCCTTTTCTTGGCTTTCCGGCAGCCTCACGCTCCTGCGGCGGCTCGATGCCATGGTCTACGGCATTTCTCATAATATGCATCAGTGACTCCGAGATATATTCTACAACGCTCTTATCAGCCTCCACATCACTGCAGTTTACTACTAATTCTGCTTCCTTATTCTGGTCTCTTAAGATATCCCGAAAGACCCTGCGAAGCTTGGGTATGATCCTGCTTACCGGCACCATCCTGGTCTCCATGACGGTACGCTCCACTTCTCCTATCAGGCGGCTGATATGGCGGGCGCTGCCCTCCAATAATTCCGTATTTCCGCTTTTTTCCAATTCCGATTCCAGCGTCAGCATATGGATCATCAGTTCGCCCGCCAGATTCTGCAATTTATCAAGCCTGTCCGCGCGCACATTTAAAAAATCATTTTCCTTGCTCTCGCCGTCCTCCTGCTTATTATCCGCGGCAGGCTTGGCTGCCTGCTCCTCTTTATCATAAACGACCTCGCAGCCCGCCACAAACAGGCCGTGCTTCAAAGTCTCAATCACTTCATCCTTTTTACCGCTCTTAAATAATATCCAGATTCCATTTTCCGCTATATATTCCGAACAATTCTGGTCTCTTTCCGGATTCTTCGGATAACTTTCCATACTCTCGCACATGCTGCTAATTTGACGAATCAGCATATATGCCCTTACATTCTCCATGCGGCAGCCTTTTTCAAGGCTTACCCTGGCCAGGGTTCCCGCTCTGCCTTCCAGTGCATCCGGTATCCTGACGCTGTCTGGATTCCCGCTTTCCCCTTCCTTTTCAATTGGTTCTGCTGCTTCCGGCTCCGGCGCTTCAGCCTTCTCCTTTTCTGACTCGAGGTACTGTATTGTATCCTTCTCTATCTCGTCTGCGCTATTGGGGCTATAGTCGTCTGCTGCCATGCAGTCCATCTCATTCTCTATGAAGTCCAGCGCCCGAAAGAGAAGATCAAAAAGTTCCGGCTCTGCCTGCACGCTTCCCCCCTGCTGCTCTCTATAGTATGCAAAAAGATCCTCAAGCTTATGTGCCATAGATGCCAGATCCTTAAGCCCCATCATAGCCGACGACCCTTTTATCGTGTGCATGACCCGGAAGATATTGCGAATATCTTCCTCCGTAAAAGTATTATTTTTTTCTGCCTCTAATAAGACCGCGCTTAGCTGCTCGGTCAGCTGCTTTGTCTCCAGCAGGTATACTTCCAGCATTTCTTCCATTTCTGAATCAAAATACCCCATCTACATCTCCGCCACTTCTTTTATGCTATCGTACCAGACACTGCGGTTTTTCCCATTCCGCTTGCCATAATAGAGCGCCTTATCGGCACAGTTTATGTTTTCCTCAATCCCTTCTTCTTCCTGATATACTTGGAGGCCAAGCGTAACCGTACAAAAGAATTCCTGATCCTCGTGAACAATCTTGAAATGTTCGACATCCGTCCGAATCTGCTCGCTCAGCCGATATGCCTCATCGGCCGTAACATCAAAAAGGACGATCAGAAATTCTTCGCCGCCCCAGCGGATTACCTTGTATTTTCTGCATATCGCCTCAAATATATTGGCAATGCATACCAGCGTCATATCCCCTGCTTCATGGCCATATGTATCATTCACCTTTTTAAAATCATCGATATCTGCCAGTATCAGCACATTTTTCTTTTCTTCCGCCGAATGATCCTTGATATCATCCGACAGATCGCCGATTACGTATCTGCGGTTATAAAGGCCTGTAAGGCCATCACGGAAGGCCATATAGTTTAATTTTTCCATGCTGGTGCGAAGTTCCTGATTCTGCGCGTTTAACTCATCCTTCTGCTGTTTCAGCTGCAGATGAATATTAACCCTTGACTGCAGTTCGGCATGGACAAACGGCTTTTTGATATAATCATAGGCGCCTACGCCGAACCCCTTGATCACATCTTCATCTTTATCCTTTGATGTCAGAAAGATAATCGTGGCGTTATTCTGGTCAACCTCTTTTAGCCTGCCAAACAACTCGTATCCATCCGTATCCGGCAGCACCACATCCAGCAGGATCAGATCTGGCTGATACTGTGCGATCCTCTCCATGGCTTCCTCTCCATTATGTGCTTCGCAGATGAATACTTCGTCCCCAAGCGCTTTCTTAATTTCCTTGCATATCAGCAGGCTGTCATCTATTACCATTACAACCTGTTTATTTTTCGTGCTCATAATTGCCCCTCCGTAGTTACTCATATTACAATGGTTGTCTTTTTTATTGTACTTACCTGAATTCTTCCATCCTCAGCATGAAAGAATACGGTACGTCCATAGTTTTTTCCTGTATCTTCTGCCAGTATCGACACCCCCTCTTTATGAAGGGCCTCCTTTGCCGCCATAACGTTCCTGGCTCCAATCTCCATATCTCTTTCCCGTGTCTTAAACATCCTGGCTCCGCCAACAAGTTTGGCCGTAATCTGCTTTTTCTCTGCCCCGCTATTTACCATCGCCCGAATCAGTTCTGATGCCCCTTCTCTTGCAAACTTATATGGATTCCCTTGATCCACCGCATCTTCTTTCCTGGGCAGAATAGCATGGGCCATGCCTGCTATCTTATTCTTGGGATCGTACAGGCAGATCGCCACGCAGGATCCAAGCGCATAAGATGCCAGAACCTGCGTTTTTCTGGCTATCTTTCCTTCCGCAATGCCTACCATGATTTTATCCATATGCTACTCCCTGGACTTAAGGACGACCGTTTCCAGCGCCTCTAGTTCTGGAAAAAATAGTATCCTGCCGATAAACGACTCGCCATCTATATAGAATGTATTCTCGATCAAGAGTATGTCATCACTGGCCTGAGCGATTCTACTGAGCGGGGCGCTAAGTATCGCTCCTCCCATATCTATGCACAGGCTCGGGACTGATACGTCTATCTCAATTTCCAGCAGCTGCGATAGCGCGCGGATATACGATCCGCATACGATATTGCCGAGTTCGCAGATGAGCGACTCCTCCATCTCGCTTAGTCCGCCAAGCCCCTTTATGTCAGAGTCCAGAATAGCATTGAGCACGTATTCGGTAAATGTCTCATCCAGCAGAAAGAGAAATATTCCGCTGATATCTCCGGATATCTCCACCAGGATCCCTGTCTGCACCTCTTCCGTATGCCCAATGGCATCAAAGAGCTTCTGATACTTTACGATGCTCACGCCCGGGCTTCTGATATCAACCTGGCATCCCATCATCTGCGCCAGCGATGTGACAGCATTGCCCGTTCCTATATTCCCCATCTCTCTTAGCAGATCTCTTGCAGATTCGTCAAGATCCGAATAATTTTTCATATCGCTTCTCCTCTTAGATTTCGAATCTTTCCACCAGTTCCTTTAATATCTGAGCCTGAGCGGAAAGTTCTTCGCTTGCTGCGGCACTTTCCTGGGACATCGCTGAATTCCCTTGCACGATCTCTGATATCAGCTCGACGCTCTTTCGAATCTGAATGATCGCATCGGACTGCTGCGTGGAAGCCTCTGATATCACTTCTACTTTCCGCTTCACTTCCTGCGCGCCTTCCACAGATTCCTGCATCTTGCTTACTGCCGCATCAACCACCTTCTGGCCAGCCTCCACGGCGTCCGCATTGCGCACGATCAGTTCTGATGTCAGTTTGGAGGCCTCTGCGGTCTTAGCTGCAAGCCGCCTGACCTCTCCTGCCACGACAGAGAATCCCCTGCCCGCCTCGCCAGCCCTTGCTGCTTCTACTGACGCATTCAGAGCCAGTATATTCGTCTGGAAGGCAATATCCTCGATTTCACTTACGATCTTGGTTATTTCTCTTGAATTCTGCTTAATCTGATTGATGGAACCCAGCAGTTCCTGCATCTGCCTATTATTCTCCACCAGGCTCTCGCCCACTTTATTGGCAAGCATGCTTGACTTTACGGCCACATCGGCATTATTCTTCACGCCGTCCGATATCTCATTTATGCTGGCCGCCAATTCTTCAATAGATCCAGCCTGCTCAGAGGCCCCTCTGGCAAGCGCCTGGGCATTGTTGGATACCTGCTCGGCTCCGCCTGCAACCTGTTCCGCGCTTCCTCCGATCTGCTGCATAGAATCTGAAAGCAGCGCTGCGATCTCTTCCATGCCCTCTCTGACCTTCTCAAAATCCCCGGCAAACTCGACTTCTGTGTGGTATTTCAGTTCGCCTTTTCCAAGCGCCTCCAGTCCCCTTCTGATCTCCGCAACATAGGAATTTAAAGTCTGCGCGGTATTTCTGATATTTTCGGAGAGTTCTCCAAGTTCATCCCGCGCCGTATATCCAATATTGATATTCAGCTGGCCGCTGGTAATCTCGTTGGCGGCTTTTTGCACCTCCTTGACAGGTTCCGTAATGCTTTTGCAAATCGCTATGCAGAGGATGATTGTCATTATAATGCATGCCACTGCGAGAATCAGGAATATGATAATGGTATTGACGCTGGAATTCTGGCTGCCCACCAGTTTATCCTGCGCATCTGCCAGCGAGAGTTCTACCACCTCTGACAGCGTTTCTTTTACCGTCTCGACTTTGGGATTGTAGACGCTAAGATAATTCTGGTACGCCTCCTCGTCCTTCCCTTCTTCCAGCAGCTCCATGACCGCGGCCCTAACAGGAGTCAATTCGTTCATCTGCTGCACCAATGCATCTACCTTGTCCTGTCCGCTCACATATCCGCTGGCCAGATTCTCCAGTTCCTTCTGATTCTGTTCTATGAGTTCCCGTGTCTTCTCCAAATTGGCATTGTTACTGTCCACTCCGTCCGTAGTAGCCATGATGAGGATATTCCTGTTTATGACCTGCATATCCGCAATAATCTTAAGAGACGACTCTACGTTTGCAAACGGCCCGTAATACAGGCTCTCTATTTTCTCGGACATATTCCGGATATTCAGTACCGCCGTTGCTACCGTAACGATATATAGAATAATAATGCTTATGAAAGCGACAGCTAATTTTCTGCCAACTTTCAAATTCCTGAATCTTTTTCTCATATGCCACCCCTTAATTTTCCGGCTGTCCGATTACGCTGCGTATCGTCGCTTCAAACTCATTTTTTTCAAAAGGTTTTACGATAAATCCCATTGCGCCCATTTCTAATGACTTGATGATCATGCTCTGCTGCCCGATTGCCGAACACATGATGACTTTGGCCTCGGGATCTGTCTTAAGTATCTCCTCCAAAGCCTCCAGCCCCGTCATTTCCGGCATCGTGATATCCATGAGTACCAGCCCCGGGCGATTTTTGATAAATAACTCTACCGCCTCGGCGCCATTTGCCGCCTCGACGATATCGGTCATCCCGCATTCAGCCAGATGCTTGCGGATTACTTTCCTCATAAACATTGCATCATCTGCAATCAATACTTGTGTCTGCATAATTACTCCCTTCCCCTATGCATTTGATAGATTTTTATATATAGCAGGATGTACTGTCTTAAGACTTGACTCTTCTGCCGAGAGCAGTTCTGAATGTCCGATAAGCAGATAGCCTCCAGGCTTGAGATGCCGCTCCAAGGATGATATCAGCTTCCGTCTGGAAGCCTTATCGAAATAAATCATCACGTTACGGCATAAGATTAGATCAAACTTCTTCTCCTGAGGAAATTCCTCCATCAGGTTATGCTTCATGAATGTAATGTTATATTTCAGCCTCTCGTCAATCCCAAAATGCTTTTCATCAACAATGTAGCAGTATTCCTGCTGCCACTCTTTCGGCAAACTGTCCCACTCCCGCATCGGATAGACAGCCTCCTGTGCCTGTCTCAGGACTTCGCCTGACAGATCTGTTGCCAGAATCCTTGTCGATGGCACACCCGGAAAACGCTTCCTATAGTCTGCAAGCGTCATCGCAAGCGTATAGCACTCTTCTCCTGTAGAGCATCCGGCGCACCAGATATTATAAGTTCCATAGTGCCTTCCATCATATGTCTCCGGCAGGATCTCATCCCTTAAAATGGAAAAATGGCTGGGTTCCCTCATGAAATATGTATAATTCGTCGTCAGGCGGTTGATCATCTCTCCCGCCATATCCCCGTCTTTGTCCATTTTAATCAATTCCAGGTACTTTCCATATGAATCAATTCCCCGCTTTTCGAGTTCCCTCGACAGTCTGCACTCGATCAGTACCTGCTTCTTGTCAAGATTAATTCCATAATTCTCGCGGATATATCTCACAATATCCTCGAATTCACTTTCTCTTAGCCTAATCACGTTTCTTTCCCCATACTCCTGGCTGTATCTCTTCCAGAAGTTCTTCACTTATCTCTTCAATGCCTGCATTGCTGGCGGCAATTCCATATAGCATGCCATCCTCTCTTCGCTTCCTTAATATAATGCCGCATTGCGAATCTTCTCGCTTCCCCAGCCTATAATAGATTACCAGGCTTCCCTTATATGGAGAGATGCCCAGGATTTCCCGGTCTCCCTCCGGGATCTCCCAGATGTCAGGCTCCCTGATGATCGCTCCCACATCCTCCGGCAATATGTAGACAGCTTCTTCATCTGTTTTTATGACTATATGCTCCATGCTCTCCCTTTTCCCCTGCTGTTCTTAGTTTCCCAATATCTATAATATAGGCCAGCACATTCTCTTCCATTTCGTTTTTTGTCAATGCCGCGGCCTTCAGATATCCGTTTCTACTGTTTATAATAGGCCTGTCAAGCCTGACAGCCCCGGAAGCCTCTATCTCCCTGAAGCCAAGAACCTGATCCGTCACAAGCCCCAGCTGCCTCCCATCGGCTTCCACAATGACGGTATACCGTTCCTTTTTCTCCTCATCCCTCGCCAGAAAGCATAAGGGCATATCTTCTCCCGCCTTTTTTTCTTCTGTCACTTTTATAACGCAAAAAAGTGGAACCAGAAAATAGAATTTACCTGACACAACCAGCAAATATATTTGTTTTGTCTCTTCCATTTCCTGTTCCACCCCTTTATCTACACCAATTACCATTATCATACTGTAAATTTCAGAAAAATTCAATATACGCATTGAATATATACCTATAAAAATGGTATAATCCCTTCAATCTATAAGACAACTTTAGAAATAAGGAGGGCGCTATTATGAAACAGGCTTATATTATCCGTTCTGTTATCTACATACTGCTTCAAAGCATCGTCTATGGCTTTGGCAACCCGCTGACTAAGACTGCCTACGAAAGCATTACTCCATTCTGGTGCCTGTTCTTCCGTTTTTTCCTTGCCTTCCTTATCTTCATGCTTTTCTTCGGAAAATCAATTATTAAACAGTTAAAGTCCGCAAAAATCCTGGATATCCTGCCCGCCAGCCTTTGCATGGCATTTGCCTATATCTGCTGCAACATAGCCCTGTCGCTTACCTCCGCGACAAACGTAGGCTTTCTCATGTCTCTCCCCGTCATCTTTGCGCCTATTCTTTCTACCATTATACTCAAGGAAAGATATGCCTTAAGCCACCTGCCGCTTCAGATCCTGGTGATTGCAGGATTGATTCTTTTATGCATGCAGGGCGGAAGCCTCTCATTCAACAAAGGCGATCTTTTCGCTTTGATGACTGCTTTCTTTATCGCAGGCTCGCTGGTATTTGGCAAGAAATCCCTGGGCACCCATCTGGATCCTATCACGATCTCAGCGACTCAGGCCGGCTGCACCGCCTTATTCAGCCTTATCTTTGCGCTGGTATTTGATGATGTCAGCGTAATCGCGCATATTAAGTTGCCTGCCTGGGGCGTAGTCGTCTATCTTGCTATATTCTGCACATTTATTGCATACTTGCTTCAGAATTTTGCTTTGTCATGGTCTCCTCCATCCCTGGTTTCCATGGTACAATGCAGCCAGCCGGTGCTTACTGCCATCATTTCCTTTCTTCTTCTTGGCGAAAGGCTTGGTACGCTTGGCTTGATCGGCGCATTCATCATCCTCGCGTGCACGCTGGCTGAAAGCATTAAGAGCCGGAATGAGAGCAGGGATTAGCGCTTCCTGCTTTCAAAATATATAAACTGTTCGATGGAGTCCAGAATATCCTTGAAATCTTCTTTTGGCGCCAGATCAATATACTTTTTCAGGATCTCTTCTTCATTTCCTTTATATCTTCCATAGAAAATATCATAGAGGTTATGCCCGCGCATATAGATCTTGATTTCTTCCATATGGCTTTTCATATCCTGTATCGTCAGCAGATCCTTTCCAAGAATCTCCAAAAGTCTTTTTCCGCTTTTTATTTTATGCAAATATTCGTTCCATTTTTCAAAGAGAATCTCATAAAAGGCTTCTTCCGACTTTATGATCCCGAGTTTCTCCATTACCAGAGGGTTCAGGAAATAGTTCTCAAAGGAATAATATTTTAGCACCAGCACATTTCTCTTCGTTACCCGGGGCAGACGGTCGATATCTTCCGAATTTCTCTCCTCATAATATCTGCATAGCTGATTCTTCAGCATATCGCTGTCCTTGCCATCCCCGTCCCGTATCATCAGAAAATTATCCTTCAGGTAGATCTGGTTCATATACTTTAAGTTGGCGTACGTCTTAATATTCGTGCAGCTATTCGTGGTAATGATGGCAATCCTCGACAGGTTCCCCTCGTCATCATACGTCTCGGAATAATATTTCTTAATCAGCAGAGGAAGGCGGCTCTTATCCTGCTTTCCTTCCACGATAAACACAAAGTTTACATTCATCAGATCATTGGCGGAATATCCCAGATCATCCAGGACCGCGCTGATATCCGTCTTTTCACAGACCTGGGAATATCCATCCTCGCCAATTACGACCTGGCGGATCTGACGGCTATTAAAATTAGCCAGAAGATTAGGGGAATGTGTGGAAAATATTACCTGGCTGCTCCTGGAGAGACGGTATAGTATCTCGCCTGAGACTTTCTGAAGTTTGGGATGCAGGAATATCTCCGGATCTTCTGCCATGATCACATCCCCTGCCTGCTCTTCCTGTTCCTCATAGGTCTCCAGAAGAGACAGCATATAGATGCTTCGCATTCCCTTGCCCATACAGTTTACCGGCCTTCGCCTGTTCTGCTTCTCATTGTATATCTCCGCCGTAACGGAAAGCATCTTTTCTATATCCCGGTTCATAGAATATAGAATCCTGTCTCTTCCCCCATTTTTGCGGAAGTTCTCATTGACACTCTGGGAAAATGCATCCAGGTTCAGCTGGTACAGCTTATAATCCAGCAGTTTGGCGGCTTCAAATGCATTCAGTTCCTCTGTCGTCTTCTGATGAATCAATCCTATGCAGGAAAAGCAATGGTTGCATTCTTTGGCCCGGTCAAACATGCAGCAGCCGGAACGCATCTGCTTGAGGAGTTCATCTTCCTGCATCATAAGCAGGTCATCCTGGAACTGGTCAAGGTTCCTCTGGGTATCCATATAATAAACTTTGGGAAATATCTGAGGGATGTAAGGATTATTCTTCTGGCAGCCATCGCCATATCTTGTCTTCCCATCTCTGTTTACGACGAATTCAAAGGCCAGAATTCCATCCTGATAGGAAGGAATCTTCTCGCAGAAGTCTCTGTGCCAGGCCTCATATCTGCGGTAAGGGCTCACAATTCCTCTTCTGTGAAGCCTCTTAAGATCCTCTTCTTCGATCTTCAGGGATATGCAGATTTCTATATTGGGAAAATCCTCCTGAAAATCTTCCTCTCTCACCACATAGTCGCCGCTCGCCGCTCGGATTGCATCCAGAACGGCCGTCTTGCCGGTGTTATTCTTCCCCACCAGTATCAGAGCATTCTCAATCCCTCCTATATGCATATCTCTTATAGATTTAAAATTCTTTATCCGTAGATCTATAATTCGCATGCTTTGGCCTCCCATTCCAGACTATTTGTAGGAAACCACCTGGATTCCCATATCGCGCGCTATTTGTGCCCAATGCTCTATCTCCTCATCCTTTGGTCTTGCAAATTCCTTCGGAGGAAGCTTCATTCCCAATTCCTTATACTTTCCCTCTCCTAAAGTATGATAAGGCAAAAATTCCAGTTTTGCGCCATTTAATTCATGCCTTATAAACTTTAAAGTTTCCATAATATTCTTATCATCCGTGTTTACTCCATGAATAGCAGGGATTCTAATTACCATTGGTATATGAAGCCCCGCCACCTTGGATGCATTTGATAGTATCTTCTCATTGGATACACCCGTAAAATGCCGATGTCTTTCCTCATCCATATGCTTCAGATCGTAAAATATCAGATCCATCTTCTTAAAGATATCTTCCACTTCTTCATAATTGAAATATCCACACGTCTCCAGCGCAATGGATATTCCCATATCGTAAAAGGCCCCGGCCAGTTCTCTTAGGAATTCTGCCTGTACGGTAGCCTCCCCGCCAGAGAATGTAACGCCTCCTCCGGAGTTTCGATAGAATATCATCTGCTTCTTTACCTGCTCAATAATCTCCTCTGTCTCCATATATCTGGTCATAGGGTTCCTGATCGTCTGTCCCTCCGGATTCGAACACCATAGACAGCGAAGAGGGCATCCGGCCAAGAATACGTTGGTCCGGATTCCCTCTCCGTCGTTGACAGAGTAATTCTGGAGCTGCATGATATAGCCGCCCATGTAATATCCTCCTGTCTGTTATATATTTTTCAGCCCGGCCATACAGGCTTTTCTTTAGAATTCAGCATGCTCCGTTCTGGCAATGATCGCATCCTGCATCGACTTTGACAGATTCACAAACTGTGTGCTGTATCCTGCCACACGGACCAGCAGATCCTTATAGTCTTCCGGTCTCTCCTGAGCCTCCCTCAAGATCTTGGAAGACAGGGTGTTAAACTGCACATGGAACGCGCCCAGCGCGAAGAATGCCTGAATCATGGCTCCCAGGTTTGCCTGCCCTCTCTTAGTCGCCACCAGTTCGTGATTGAGCCGCAGATTCAAAAGCGTGCCTCCCGAATGGATCTCTTGGTTCACCTTTGCAGCAGAGCGCATCGCGGCAAGCGGCGTGGAGGTATCCGTTCCTACATACGGAGATACGCCCTCGCTGGAAGGCTCCCCATTCTTTCGCCCGCAAGGCGTGGCTGCCAGAACCCGCCCCATCGGTATATAGTTGGAGATCCCCATAAATGCCGTGTTAAAAGGAGAACCGAACACATCCTTATACTGATGGATCTCCCGGTAATACCAGTTGGCAATCTCAATAGCAATCTGGTCTACATAATCATCATCATTGCCGTACTTTGGAACGGCCTGGGCTTTGGCCCGAAGTTCTTCAAAGCCCTCCCAGTTGGCAGTAAGCGCTGCGTCCAGTTCCGCCATGGTGGCTGCTTTATCTTCAAATACCAGTTTCTTGATCACCGCAAGGGAATTGGCCACTACGGCTAGGCCGATACCTGTGATCACCGGTCCCACATTATACTTGGCTCCCCCATTGCTTAGATCCTTTCCATCCTCCAGGCACGCCTCGATGCAGGAGGATAAGAACGGACGAGGCACCATTTCCTGATGAAGCTTCTGAGCCTCCAATGTGGCAATGATCGAATGTTTGCACAGATTCTTAAACTGCTTATAAAAAGCCTCCTTGACCTCTTCGTAAGATTCGAATTCCCGGCAAGGCCTCTCCGAAAGCCCCATCTTCTCTCCTGTCATCCGGCTCTTTCCTTCATTCAGCGCATATTCCAAAGCGCAGCCGAAGTTGACGTTGACCGCCGCGGTCCACTCTCCGGTCTTTCTATAATGAGGAACTACGCACCCGCAGTTGTTCCAGTCCCTGGCATCCTCCGGCTCATATCCGGCATTGATCAGCATCTGATAGCCCACGCTGTCATTGTGGATCGCAGGGAATCCGGTTCCCTTGCTGACCAGGTTGGTCACTGCCGCCAGGAACTCTTGCGGACAGTCCGCATGAACGCGGACGCTAAGCCCCGGCTGGTGCGTCTTTACTTCCTCGGTAGCCTTAAGCGCCATATAAGTAATATCATTGGTGGCATCCAGGCCTTCCCGCGTCCTTCCCCCAACCGTCAGATTCTGGAATTGGTTATAGCCTGCGAAATAATCCGCTGTATTGGCCGAAATCGTCCATACCCATTCCGAATATTTCAGCCATAGGGCGTCGATCAGTTCCTGCGCTTCCTCCGGCGTAATCGTCCCTTGCGTCCGATCCTTCTGATAATAAGGATTCATATACTGGTCGAACCTTCCCGGATTCAAAGACAGCGGGTTCTCCGACAGGATCCCCCCGATCTGGGTGAACCAGACGAACTGGATTGCCTCATAGAAAGTCTCCGGCGGGTTTTCCGGAACCTTTCTGCAGTTTGCCGCAATATTGAGCAGTTCTTCCCTGCGCTTCTCATCCCTCTCCTCCTTTGCCATCAGTTCCGCCGCTTCAGCGTATCGGTTCGCAAACCGGATGATGCCCTCGGAAGTAAGGATTACGGAACGGTAGAAGATAATCTTATCCATATCCTCCGGGGAAGCCTCGTTCAGCATGGAGATCTTCTCCTTCGCTTCCTTGATGATTCCCCCAAAGCCCTTCACGAACAGCACATCCTGATAGTCCGGCGTCACTTCGCCTACCGCCTGCCGCCATTTGGAATCGTTGTCAATGACCCCGGTATCCACGCCAATCTTCCTGGTATCCTCCGGAACCCGGGCAAGAAACGCCTCCTCTAAGGATTTGTCCTTCCAATAAGGAAAGATATTCTCCCGCACAAACTTCCTCTGCTCATCCGTCATCACATAAGGATCCTGGGGACGCTTGTCAAAGTCATCCATCTCCTTGTCTACCCACAGCCAGGAAAACTCCGGCGTCAGGATTCCACATTTGCGGAACTCGCCAATCGCCCCAACGATCAGCTCCCCGTCGAAAATATGTACCGTCAGATTCTCGCAAGTGTCATAGAAGGCCTGCGCCCTCCTGATCGCCACATGCTGTCCCTCCGTCTTCTTGTGCGATTCAGTCCAAAGCTGCGCCCTCTCGCACGAAATGGCTGGCTTTGCGTTAATATAATTCTGCCGTATTTTTTCAATTCTATCTGTTAACATATGTTTTGCCTCCTTTGAAGGAATGGTTGGGTTACAATTAGTATATTCCTATAGCTCGTATTCTTCCATATGCCTCTTATCTTTGATTATAGTATCTTCCTATAGTTATTGCAACAAATAAGCCGTCCACTATCACCGCCTTTTTCTTTAGAATCTTTGTGAATTGAGGGCTGAATCAGCCTTGGATAGATAAATTAAACCTTTAGAAAAAATCTCCTGAGATGAGATTGAATATACAAAAAACTCCCGGACGCATGTGTCCGGGAGTGTCTCCTACTCTATTATACTGTATTGAAGGTATTCATACAGAAGGGTGGTCCCTTCGGCAATCTCGGGAGGCAGCAAGGCTCTTGCCACCATCTTCGGCTCCGCCTGCGGATCCTCTTCATCAAGTCTTCGGAGCATCGCATAATCTCCATCGATTCTTTCAACCGTGTATTTGCAGGTCAGCATTATGCCTCCTCCTTCCCAAGTTCTATGATCCTCTGGTTCCGGCTTCCCCGGAAGACCAGCGTCACATCTTTCTCCTCTTCGATAAATTCGCCATCCACCAGCACATCGATATAGGAAAGCATCTCTTCCGTCACTTCCGTGTGCACCCTGCCCCCTTCGGGCAGATCCACATCATACAGATAGCCCGTGTAGCACCATATATCCTTGTCAGGATAAGTTTCCCGCACTCTTTTAAGCAGCCCTGCCAGTTCCTTCTGGTTCTCCGGCTCAAACGGCTCCCCGCCAAGAAGCGTCAGGCCCTGAATATAGGAAGGCGCAAGAAGACGGATGATCTCATCTTCCGTCTCCTTCGTATAAGGCATCCCATAGTCAAAGTCCCACGTCTCTTTATTAAAGCATCCCTTGCAATGGTGTCGGCATCCTGACACGAACAGGCTGACCCGGACACCCGGGCCGTCTGCGATATCGCATTCTTTTATATTTCCATAATTCATATTGACAAACCTATTCCCACATAATGATTGCAGCCTATATCTTTATTCCTATACTTTTTAGGCTTCTTTCTACAGATGAAGTACTCTGTCTTTAATCTCCTGGGTGCGTCCCTGATTCCAGAACTGGGTTCCGATATAGCCGCAGGTCCTGCGGGCTACGAACATCTTATTCTGATCGCGGTTTCCGCAGTTCGGGCACTCCCATACGAGTTTTCCGGACTCTTCCTCCGTAATCTTGATCTCTCCATCATAACCGCAGCATTCGCAGTAATCACTCTTCGTATTTAATTCCGCATACATGATATTATTATAAATGAACTGCATCACCGACAGCACGGCAGGAATATTATTCTGCATATTAGGCACTTCGATATAACTGATAGCGCCTCCTGGAGACAGTTTTTGGAAATCCGCCTCGAATTTTAGCTTCTTGAACGCGTCAATCTCTTCCGATACATGTACATGATAACTATTTGTAATATAATTTTTATCGGTAACTCCCTCTATCATCCCGAATCTCTTCTGTAGGCACTTGGAGAACTTGTAGGTGGTAGACTCCATCGGCGTTCCATACACGGAATAGCTGATATTCTCCGCTTCCTTCCACTCCTTGCACTTATCGTTCAGTCTCTGCATAACCTTCAAGGCAAATGGCCTGGCCTGCGGATCCGTATGGGACTTGCCCACCATGCGCATGCACATCTCGTATAGGCCGGCATAGCCCAGGGAAATCGTAGAGTATCCGTTAAACAGCAGCCGGTCGATCTTCTCGCCCTTCTTAAGCCGTGCCAGCGCGCCATTCTGCCACAGGATAGGCGCAACGTCCGATATCGTTCCAAGAAGACGTTCATGCCTGCACCGTAACGCGCGGTGGCAAAGTTCCAGACGCTCGTCCAGAATCTTCCAGAACTTGTCCATATCTCCCTCTGCAGAGCATGCCACATCCACCAGATTGATGGTTACCACGCCCTGATTGAAACGGCCGTAGAACTTATGGCTTCCATCCTCATTCCGCTGGGAATCCTCCACCGTCAGGAAGGAGCGGCATCCCATGCATGGATATACATCGCCCTGCTTCAGCTCTTTCATGATTTTTGCGGAAATATAATCCGGGACCATGCGTTTTGCCGTACATTTTGCGGCAAGCTCCGTCAGGTACCAATATTTAGAATCCTCTGTAATATTATCTTCATCTAATACATAGATCAACTTGGGGAATGCCGGGGTAATCCACACGCCCTTTTCGTTCTTCACGCCCTGCATTCTCTGAACCATGACTTCTTCTATAATCATAGCCAGGTCTTCCCGGATCTGGCCATCCTCTACCTCATCCAGATACATGAATACGGTCACGAATGGAGCCTGTCCGTTACAGGTCATCAAGGTGATCAATTGATACTGGATAGTCTGGATTCCGCTTCTTACTTCATCCCGAAGCCTTCGCTCCGTCACCTTGGCAATGATCTCCTCATCCAGCGCCTCGCCGCATTCTTTGCGCTCCTCGATTACATTCTTGCGGATCTTCTGACGGCTGATGTCTACAAAGGGTGCCAGATGCGCCAGAGTAAATGACTGGCCGCCGTACTGGTTGCTTGCAACCTGGGCAACGATCTGCGTCGTTACGTTGCACGCCGTAAAGAAGCTGTGGGGCTTCTCGATCAGCGTCTCGCTGATGACCGTTCCATTCTGCAGCATGTCCTCCAAGTTGATCAGGTCGCAGTTATGCTCCTTCTGTGCAAAATAATCGGAGTCGTGAAAATGAATGATTCCCTCTTCATGGGCACGCACGATTTCTTCCGGAAGCAGCACGCGTTTGGACAAGTCCTTGCTTACCTCGCCGGCCATATAGTCACGCTGGGTTGAATTGATGACTGGATTCTTATTGGAGTTTTCCTGGTTCACTTCTTCGTTAATATGCTCAAGGAGAGATAATATTCCATTATCCGTGGTATTGGACTTTCTGGTCAATTCCCTTTTATAACGGTAGCGCACGTATTTCTGTGCAACCTCATATCCCCGCATCTCCATGATGCCGGTTTCTACCATATCCTGGATATCCTCTACATTCACCGCATGAGGGATCTCTTCCACCCGGTGTGCAATATTGTCTGCAATCGCGTTTATCTGGTATTCATTCATCTGGTGGAGGCGGTCTACCTCTTTGTTCGCCTTGCGGATAGCATTAATAATTTTTTCAAGATCAAAGGAAACTTCCTCTCCGCTTCTCTTGATTACGTTCGTCTTCACTTCAATACTCATGATGATTCCTCTCCTATATCCACTAAATGTTGGTCCGCTCTAACTATTCTCATACAATATCTAGCGCCACATAATATAATACTGCAAAATCATCATAAAAGAAAGAGGAAATTTTTAATATACAATATTTACTTTATCTTTACCATTTTGTGCACTATTTCTTATCATCTATCAGGCCCAGGTGGACAAAAGTTTTCCAAAGGCCATCCTCGTCTATGGAATCTGCGATATAATCCGCAGCCTCTCTGGCTTTTGCAGTACCATTTCCCATAGCCACTCCGATGCCTGCATACCGGATCATCTCCAGGTCATTGTCATTGTCGCCTATGGCAACAGAATCTTCTCTTGCATAGTCCCCGGCCAGAAGAATCTGCCGGATGCCCTCCGACTTATTAATGTAGTCGGGCGTAATCTCGCCAGCCCACTTTTCTTCATATGGCACGCTCAGGTTTACAATATGGAAAGAATATCCCCATTTTGCAAGAATATCCTCTCCAGACATCTGATTGCTGAATACCACCAGTTTCTCCACCTCTGGCACATCCAGCACAGAATCTATCGGCACCGGCGGCTTAACGCTTTCTTTCGCCACTTCCAGGTTCTCATACATCCTCTCCCTGATTGCCAGATATGCTTCCATATCCTGACTCAGGACATAGCTTTCTCTTCCGGTCTCAATCTCAACCACGCACTGGTGCAGCAGCAAGTCATTCATCAGCTCGATATAGGCCAGCTGGGTAAAATACCTGTGGCT